>JAPOOH010000216.1 GCA_026713505.1 Chloroflexota bacterium
ATGCGACGGAAAGTGCCACAGAGACCAGAGCGCCGATGGCCTCGCGGAAACGCAAGGGACAGGCAAGGGTGAAACGGTGCGGCAAGAGCGCACCAGGTTCCGGTGCGAGCCGGGATGCTGGCAAACCCCACCCGGAGCAAGGCCAAATAGGGGGACACCTCCGCTCGTCGGAGGACAGCGCCCAGCTGTAGTCCCCGGGTAGGCCGCACGATCCCGTCCGGCAACGGAGGGACCAGATAGATGGCCGCCGTCCCGTGCTTGCACGGGATACAGAATCCGGCTTACAGGCCCTCTTGGCGCTCCTCCGCGTGGAGGGTGGGCACGACCCATTCCGCTCGTGCTGAGCTCGTCGGACCACGACCCCTGTGCCAGGGGAACGGGTTCAGGGTCACGGCACCTCGTCTCTCAGCATCATGGCGGTCAGGATGGCGCCCTCCGTGGCGTTCAGCCCGTCCACGAACCATGGTTGGCCGTACAGGTACTCGATGACCTCCGTGTTCCTGGGGAGCCGGAACGAGTCCAGGAGCAGCACTCCTATGTCCCTGTCCACGTTCCTGACGTAGTCGGCAACGATCAGGAGGAAGGCTGGGGCCTCCCGGGCGAGCGCCACGAGTATCGGCACCAGATAGCCCTCGTCGGCGTCGATGAGGGCGCCGGAGTGAGAGGGGAGATCGATCAGGAACCGCGTGAGGCCGGGGTCGCGCGGAGCGTTGTCCCCTATGAACAACGCCAGGTCCGCTTCTCCCGGCGACAGGTGGCTGTTGCTGAACCAAGGCTGTTTCACGAGTGATGCCGCCATCCTCGGGTCTGCCTCAGCCGTGAAGAATACCTGCCAGATGGCTGCCTTCTCTTCAACGAAGACGCCGTCTTCCACACCGTGCTTCGACTTGTCGCTGATGCCGTCAAGGACCCATGGAAGTCGGGCTACCGCGTTGCCAAGGTCCGCGTCCAGCAGCCAGATGCGCGTCAACCACTCCTTCGCTTCCTCCGCCTCTTCCCCCGGCGGGTCTGTGAACCAGGGAAGGATGGCGGACAGTTGTATTTCTGCCGCTTCCTCGGCGGTCGGCGTGGACGTTGGGGACGGTGACGGCGTGGCGGTGGCTGTGGGAGTGGGGTTGGGAGTAGGCGTGGCGGTAGGCGCCGGCGTAGGCGTAGGCATTGCAGTAGGCCTGGGAGTTGGTGTCGGCGTGGGGGTTGCCGTGGGCGTTGGTGCAGGCGTAGCGGTTGGTGCGGGAGGTAGCGTCGGCGTAGCCGTGGGCGGTGCGCTGTCGCACGCCGACAGTACAGCGATGGCCGCAACGCAGAGCAGGGCAACAGTGGCTCGTGGAATGCTCCGCATACGCCCATCCTAGCATGGCGCCTCCCGCCCTCCTGTGCACGCACAGCGACGCCACATAGTTGCGCAAGCAGATGCGCCGGCTTACAGGCCCTCTTGGCGCTGAACGAAAGGGGGAGCGACGGGGCTATTCCGGCGTTATGCTCAGCGTGTAAGGCCATGCCCGGCCCGTGAGGTCTCCGGGGCTCAATTGGATGTAGTACGTTCCCTCCACGGCAGGCGTCCAGATGTCAGAACGGTAGATAACGGATACATTGGTCCGGTTGTTGCGCTCATCCAGCCTGAATACGCGGAAGGGCATGTCATAGTGATACGAGACTTCTATGCGGTATCGCTGGCCTTCATTCGCTGAGAAGCGGAAGTAGTCGAAGTCGACCGCATCGTCTATGGTGCCCTGGAGCGTGGTTCCGACCGTAATCTCATCCGCGGCAGAGGGCGTGTTGCCCGAATCGCCCGGAACGTCGGCTGCTGAGACCCGCACGCTGTAGTCGCCCGTGACGCCATTGAAATTCTGTATGGAGAAGTAGTATTCATCGGTGGTCCGCGCCAGGAGCAACGCCTGTGGCCCTGAAGAGGTGAGTGCGAAATCGGCAGTCGTATTTGAGTCCAGCGAACTCAGGACGGAGTCACGCACCTCGAACAACGAAATGCCGGATGCGCCTACGGACTTGTGCTGGAGAATGACGCTGTACCGGCGGCCTTCCTCTGCTTGAAACCTGAAGAAGTCCAGGTCGGCGACGTAGTCGAATGTGCCGTGGGACTCCTCGTTCACGGCTATAGCAGTTGCGGCGCTCCACGAATCGCTGTGGTCGTCTGCGTACTCACGGGACGGGTCTGAGGCCGGCCCTCCATGCAGGCGACCGTACAGCTCCCTGAGGGCCTCCCGCCTTGCCGGCGGCGTGTTCTCCAGGAGTGCTTCGTAGATCCTCTCCTCGGAGATTGCCTCGCCTTCCGCGTACCACAGGTAGAGCTGGTTGAGCGCCGACGAGAATGCATCATCGCCCACCAGCGACCGCACGCTGAGCAAGAGGTTCTCTCCCAGCGCATAGACACATCTCGAAGGCAGCCCGAACGTTGAATTCCTATGCTCTTGGATGTATTGATAATGCCAGATGTTCTCTATCGGCACCGCAACTATACCGTAGCAACTGTCTGAAACCTCAGTCTCCAGGAAGGATGAGCGGGCGGCGATGCTCTCGACGCCTCTGTGGTCGTGAACATACGACCGTATGACCTCGGCTGCTCCTTCACTGAACCATGTGGGCCCGCTTCTGAAATAGTAATGCCCAACCTCGTGCGGGACCGTCTCACGGTGGTCCGCGATCAGATTGACGATGAAGTGAGAACCGGAATGGAGCCCGGCGTAGCCCAGGGAAGAACTGCTTGCGGCCAGCATCACGATGTCGCTGATAGGGAGGGAAGACCGCACTGTCCTCTCTGCAACTGAGATGCTGTCTTCCACCAGTTCCATCAGTGCCATATTGCCCTGGGGCTTGTCATGGAATGCCCATACCCTGACTTCACCGGTCAACGGTAAGGCAACGGTCCGACGCTGCGCGAAGCCCTTCTGACCAGGGATGGAGGCCAGGGGAATGTCCGTTTGGTACCCGCGAAACAGGGCCATGAAGACCATCTCTTCCGCGCTCAAGCCGTCAGCGAACCATGGCTGACCGGCAAACTGGCCGAGGCCGCCTGATTCGGTCATCTGTGCGAGCCCCCAGGCGATGCTCTCTCCCAGCGCATCTCCCCATTGGTCGTCATGCTCGAGAAAGGCCGACGCTAACGTCTCGTCGGTCAAGGAGACCTGGAGAAGCGAATCACTGGTGGTCCGGTCCTGCGGAAGCGACTCGCTGGAGTCTGGATCGCCCTGGGAGTAGATTGACCGGATGAGACTGTCTGCGTCGGAGCCGCTTTCGATGGCCCACCGGATGGACAACAGGCGTGCCTCTTCATCACTCGTCAGGTCGTCACTGAGCCATCCGATCTCCACAACCGCTCGCGCCGTCTGCAAGTCTTGTTCCGCGATGGATACGATGGACTCCAGCGCCAGGTTCTCGTCCAGGTAGAACGCCTCCTCGTCCGCGTTTATCCCGTCCTGCACCCACGGGAAACGGGCGACCGATTCTCCGGTCCCTGCATCCAGTAGCCAGAGTCTGGTGAGCAGACCGGCTGCCCTCAGCTGGTCGCCACCGCTCCGGTCCCTGAACCAGGGAATGATCCCGGCCAGGCGTGAAACTGCGTCTTCCTCGGCGGTTGGCGTGGATGTTGGGAGCGGCGTCGGTGTGGCCGCGGCTGTTGCGGTGGGCGTAGGCGCCGGAGTAGGCGTTGGGACGGGCGTAGCCGTAGGAGTCGGCGTCGCGGTTGGCGCAGGCATCTCTGTTGGCGTCGCCGTGGGAGCCGGGGACGGCGTCGGGGCGGCAGAGGGCGTGGCGGTTGGTGCGGGAGGTAGCGTCGGCGTAGCCGTGGGCGGTGCGCTGTCGCACGCCGACAGCCCAGCGACGGCTGCAAAGCAGAGCAGGGCAGTGGTGGCTCGTGGAATGCTCCGCATATGCCCATACTAGCAGGGCGCTTCCCGCCCTCTCTTGTGTACACATAGCGACGCCTCACAGTTGAGCAAACAACACCCCGGCGCTTATCACGTACGCAGATGCACCGGCTGGCACGTCCGGCCGGCGTCAGAACGAACAGGGACGAGCCCCGGCCTCCAGAGGCCGGGGCTCTTTTCGTTAAGGGCGACCCTCCGTAAGGGCGCCGCCGAACCTGGGCGTCTGGTGATCGGGTGCCTTGTCATGTAGGGCGAAGCCGAAGCGTCTCTCGGGGAGAACACTTGCTTGACGCCTGATTGCATTAGTGCAACCATCTATACATGGATGAGGCGGTTGCCAGGCTGAGAAAGGAGCCTCGGAATGTCCGGTTCGACGAGCTCCGGAAGGTCTGCGACTTCTACCTGGGAGAACCCAGAAGGCACGGCAGTCACCTGGTCTACCGCACGCCCTGGCAAGGGGAGCCGCGTATCAACATCCAGGCTCGCAGGGGCATGGCCAAGCCCTACCAGGTGCGGCAGGTGCTCAAAGCGATCGAGAAACTGGAGGAGATGAGATGACGGAAGAGGCAGACCGGTACACCTACCGCGTTCTTTGGTCAGAGGAAGACGGGGAATACGCTGGGACGTGTGCCGAGTTCGCACTGCTCAGTCATTTGGACGACACCCCGGAGAAAGCGTTTGCAGGCATCCGCGACCTCGTGGCCTTCTGCGTGGACGACCTGCGCAGGGAAGGCGCTCCGGTACCGGAGCCGCTTTCCACCCGGCGTTACAGTGGAACGCTCACACTCCGCATCCCTCCTGAGACCCATCGCGCCCTTGCGATTGACGCTGCCGAAGCCGGCGTCAGCATGAATCGCCTCGTTGCCGAACGGCTGGCACTGCGCCGGTAAACGGCGAAACGGCATGCCGAGCGGAGCGCAGCGGAGTCGAAGCATCTCTCAACACAGAGCGGGACCTCCATCTGCCGACTTGGACTGTGCTTCGATTGCGCGCTATCGTATAGCCGCATCATGGCAGTTGCTATTGCGGCAATCGGAACGCTCCGTTCCGGGCGGGCAGGGAGAGAAGGAGGCATCCGATGGCTCGAACGTACACCGGCCCGATCTACGACGGCGACGGCCATGTGCTGGAGAACAAGGAGGCCATCATCGCGCGGATGCCGAGCGACCTCCAGGCGAGCCGCGCGGTGGACCGGATGCGGCGCCGGAACGTCTTCCCGGAGCTGGACAACTACCACAACCTGTTGAGCATCTCGCCGGAAGGTTCATTCTCCAACCCGGAGGAGGTGCGCGGGTGGACGCGCTTCATGGACGAGTTGTCGATCGGCGGGGCCGTGCTGTACCCGACCGACGCGCTCGCTGTAGGGCGGATGGTCGACCTCGACCAGATTGAGATGGCCACCATGGCCTACAACGACTGGATGCACCAGGAGTACCTCAAGAAGGACAACCGCCTGCAGGCGGTCGCGCTGCTGCCGATGCAGGAGCCGGAGCTTGCGGCGCAGGAGTTGCGTCGCGCCGTCGAGGATCTGGGCATGTGCGGCGGAATGCTGCCCGCCAGCGGACTGCGGGGCCACCTGGGCGCGAAGCTGTACTGGCCCGTCTACGAGGAGGCCGAGCGGCTCGGCTGCTGCCTCTCCGTGCACGGCGGCTCCTACCCGGACCTGGGGTTCAGCGACCTTAACATCTTCGCGGCGATACACGCGATGGGCCACCCGTTCGGCATCATGATCTCGTTCATGAGCATGCTGTTCAACGGCATCTTCGACAGGTTCCCGAACGTGCGCTACGGCTTCATGGAGGGCGGTGTGGCCTGGTTCCTTATGGCGCTGGAGCGCGGCGACGGCTCCTACAAGTCGTTCAGGCCGCTCGACCCGAACGGGCGCTTCCTGCAGCTGCGCGACGGCGAGGAAGTGCGTGACCACGTCCTGCGCCACGTCCGCGAAGGCCGCATCTTCGTGGGCGTCGAAGGCGACGAGCCGGACCTCGCCCACGCCGTGCGCACCGTGGGCAGCGACCCCTTCATCTGGTCCAGCGACTTCCCCCACGAGGTGACGGTGGAGACTTGCGCGCTGGAGATCCGCGAGCTCGTCGAGAACGAAGACGTCCCGGACGCTGCCCTGGAGGCCATCCTCTGGAAGAACGCGGCCCGCATGTACGGTCTGCGCTCGCCCGCCGGAGTGTTAGGGGAGAGGGTCGTCTCGTAGCGCTCCCAGCCCAACGGTCAACGCCTAGGCCAGAGCGCCCGTCTTGGCGCCACATCAGCGGACTGGAGAAGTCGCAGCTAGTGGGTGTGGTCTGCTACCGCTTGACGACTCTTACTGCAGTTGATGCCTTGCTTCCCTGAACGGTGAAGGAACTTGGTCGTGATTTGATGAGCAAACCGAGTTGCCTGTATCCGTAGTCCTTGCAGTTGAATGTAGGGTCAAGCTGCCTTATCTGAGCACCCACGGCCGCGAGGTTCGCCCAACCGTCAGGGGGCTTCGTCGCATTAGCTATGGCTTGGGTCACAGTTTCCACCCATTCGTCGGTTGCGGCCCTTTGTGCCACGGGCTGAGGTTTCTTCGTAGGGGACTTGGTAGCTACGTTGTGCTTAGAGGCCTTGCTTTGTGGGGGTTTGTTTGCGCTGACAAAGCTATCAGTTTGAGCGAAGACCTCACATGCTGCCACAAAGGGCTTCGGGGTGGTGGACCGGCCGATACCCATCACGAACATACCCGCCTCGCGGATTCTGATGGCCAACCGGGTGTAGTCGCTGTCGCTGGAGACGATACAGAATCCATCCACCGTGCCGGAGTGCAATATGTCCATCGCCTCAATGATCAGGGCCATGTCCGTCGCATTCTTCCCTGGTACGTATGCGAATTGCTGAACTGGGAGCATGCCGTTGACATGGATGGCTGCCTTCCAAGTGGATGTGCCGAAGTTCGCCCAATTCCCGTAGACACGGCGGGTAATCACGGTTCCATGTTTCTCGGTTTCAGCCAGGGCCTGTTCCATCAGCGCAGGCTGCGCATTGTCGCCGTCTATGAGCATTGCGATGCGACGGGCTTTATTCGGAGGTGGCATGTATGCATCCTACAGTGGGCGGAGTTTGGGGTCGAGGTAGTCGCGGAGCCAGTCGCCGAGCAGGTTCATGGAGAGCACCGTGAGCATGATGGCGAGGCCCGGTATGACCGAGAGCCACCACGACGTGACGATGTAGTCGCGCCCCTCCGCGATCATGACGCCCCACGTGGGGTTCGGCGGCGGGATGCCGGCGCCGAGGAAGCTGAGCGACGCCTCCAGCAGGATGACGTTCCCCACCAGGAGCGTCGCGAGGACGATGATGGTGTTGAAGACGTTGGGGAGGATGTGGCGGAAGACGATGCGGAGGTCTGACGCTCCGGCGACGCGGGCGCGCGCGACGAAGTCCATCTCCTTGAGGGTCAGCACCTCCGCCCGCACCTGCCGCGCATAGCGGGACCAGAGCAGCAGCGTCACGACGGCAACCGTCGTGGCCGCGCCGGGCTCGAACAGCACAACGAGCACGAGCGCGAGCAGGATGAGCGGCAGCGAGAGGCTGACGTCCACCAGCCGCATGATGACGTGGTCCCACCATCGCCCGAAGTAGCCGGCCACGAGGCCGAGCAGCGTCCCGACGGCGCCGCCGATGGCCAATGCGGCGAGCGAGACGAGCGCGGCCGTGCGCGCCCCGTAGATCATGCGGCTGAGGATGTCGCGCCCCTGCCGGTCGGTGCCGAGCGGGTGGGCCCACTCGCCGCCGTCCGTCCACGCGGGCGGCAGCAGGCGGTCGGCCAGGTCGCCGTCGATGGGGTCGTGCGGCGCGACGACCTCGGCGAACAGCGCCGGAACGACCAGGACGACGAGGAGCACGACGACGGGGACGACGGGATAGCGGCGCATGAACGCCCACGCCCTTCCGAGCATCCGGGCCCCGGGGATGCGCGTGGCGGCGGCAGGGGAGGTCGCGGCGTCCACGTCAGCCCCTCCTTCCGTCGTAGCGGACGCGCGGGTCCAGGTAGGCGTAGAGGACGTCCACGACGAGATTGATCGCGATGAACATCGCGGACATGAGAAGGACGAGCCCCTGCACAACGGCGTAGTCGCGGGCGAGCGCGGCGGTGAGCGCGAGCTGGCCGATGCCCGGCCAGGCGAAGACGGTCTCCAGCGTGACCACGCCGGTGACCATGATGCCGGCGATGATGCCGAACAGGGTGAGCGGCGGTATCGCCGCGTTCTTCAGGGCGTGCTTCCAGATGACCTTCCACTCCGGGGTGCCCTTGATGCGCGCGAACTTCACGTATTCGGTGTCCAGTACGTTCAGCATCGCGGAACGGGTGAGGCGCATGAAGGCCGCCACGGAGAACCAACCGAGCGCAATGCCGGGCAGGACGACGTGGCTGATGCCGCCGCGCCCGGAGACGGGGAGCCAGCCCAGGTTTACTGAAAAGACCTAGATGAGAACGATGCCGAGCCAGAAGGGAGGCAGCGATTGGCCGAGGAGGGCGACGATCTTGCCGGCCATGTCGATGAGGGACCCCTTCCAGATGGCTGAGACGACGCCGATGGGGACGGCCATGAGCACGCTGAACAGGAGAGCGAACCCGGCGAGCTGAAGACTCGCGGGGAGCGCCTCGCCGATGAGGCCCATCGCGGTCTGCCCCTGGAATTTGATGGAGTCGCCGAAGTCCAGGCGGAGGGCGTTCCACACGAAGCGGAGGTACTGCTCGTAGAGCGGTCTGTCGAAGCCCCAGAGGGTCTCCACTCGGGCGCGGTCTTCCTCGGTCGCGTTGAAGGGGAGGAGGGCGTCCAGGGGGCTGCCCGCAACGCGGACGAGCGTGAAGACGATGATGCTGACGCCGATGAGCGCGAGCACGGCGTGGAAGAGCCGGATGACGATGTAGCGCTGCATCGGTTGGTCGTTCGCCGTTCGCCTGGCGAGGCGTCCTTATTTCCTCCCAACCCGCCCGGAGTGCTTGTGGAGGACACCCCCACGCCCCCGGGCTGAGGGGCGCCCCCGGCACTCCCGTGGCGCACCCTTTCAGCCGGTTCCCCTCTTCAGGCAGCCATGGTAGAGGGGCGCGGACAGCACGGGCAAGGGCGGCTCCCATACGACCCAGCCACTCCGTGTCACCTTCCGGTCACGCTGGATTCCCGCTTCGCGGGGATGACGGGACAGGATGGCTCAGTTCCGCTGCGCGTCTTCCCTGACGAGGGCCATGGCGCGGACGCCGGCCTTGTAGTGTTCCTCCGCGGTCACGATGGGGCCGGGGCGGTAGGTGTAGTCGGCGCCGGGGTCGAGGAACTCCTCGTACAGCAACTCCCTGTGCCCGGGGTACGTGACGGTCATGGCATAGCAGGCGAAGCCCGGCACGTAGAACCGGGCGATGCCCCGTGCGTCGGTATTTGAGCGGCCCAGGCCCGCGACTGCCACTTCCGCGCCTCCCACGGGACCGCCCTCGCGGTCGAAGACCTGCACGCTGACGTTGGGGCGCGGCAGCAGGCCCCGGGAGAGCCTGCGCAGGAGCCTGGACCGGGGATCCAGGAGCGCGTCTGTTGCGACCTCTCCGACGACGTCGGCCTCGAACCCCGGCCCCTTGGGCGTGCGCCAATCGGGGCCGTACTTCCGGCGGAGGTACTCCTCGGGCGGGTTGGGCGTGCGGAAACGCTCGCCGATGAACTCGATCTCTCCGAGTGTCTCGAACAGGCTCAGCGGGAGCTCGACGCCCGGGAACTCGTATGCCCGCCCGTCGACGATCCGGTGGCAGGTCCAGTCCGTGCGGATGCCGTCCTTGATGAGGGCGACGCTGACGTGGCGGACGTTGGGCTTGATGCGCGGGTAGAAGCCGTGCGACCGGAACGCTTCGCCGACGCGGTAGATCGTGTCCATGTCGAGACCGTGCATGCCGATGACGCCCGCCGTATCCATCTCGTCGTCCCACGGGATGAAGCGCCCTTCGCGTACGGCGCCCAGGAGGGTGCCGGAGCCTATCCAGAAGGTGACGCCCTGCTCGTCGAAGATGCGCTTCACCTCTTTGAGGCGCGCTGCGGCGACCTCCGGGTCAAGAGGCGTGGGGTCCTTGATCGTCTTTTCGTAGGCTGCTTCGCCTGCGGCGTCCCGTTCAACCATGTGGCACCTCCTCATGGGGGCTCTCACCGCGCGCTGAAGCGCGTTGCCCTCTCCTGCCGAGCGGGCGAAAGGAGCATACACCCGTCCGAACGCGCCATGCTTTTCATCCAAGGCGGTCTTGCGTGACCGCGTCTCACCTCTCCCCATTCCGCCCCACCGTGTGCCTTGGCGGGCACTCTGGATTCCCGCCTTCGCGGGAAAGACGGGTGAAGGGCGGTAATGACGGGGAGGACCCGTTATCTGGCGACGAGGCCTTCGAGGTTGTCGACAGGGGCGCCGGAGATCATGCCGGAGAATACGAAGTCCGCGACGACGTCCGGGTCTGCGACGACGTCGTTGGGCAGCCAGAACAGCGGGACGTCCTGGTGCATGTCGTAGGCGAGGTTGCCCATGTCGCGCAGGAGGTCGTCCCGGTCCTGCGGGGTGTTGGTCTCGTACGCCCGGCGGATGAGCGCCTCGGTCGATGGGTCCTGGAAGCCGATATAGAGGCTGGGGAAGACCGAGCTTCCGTAGACGAGCATGGTGAGGAGCTGCGCGCCGCTGGACGAGGCCGAGAAGACGTGGTTGTCCCAGTGGATCTCGCGCTGCCGGCGGATGTAGTCGGTGGGGTCGACCTGCTGTTCGTCTATCTCGACGCCGACGTCGCGCCAGTAGTTCGCGATGGCTTGCTGCACGTCGATCGCCGCGGGCACGGCAGCGAGGGGCGTGAGCTGCATCGTCGTTCGCAGGGGATTGTCGGCGTTGTAGCCGGCCTCCGCGAGGAGCGTGCGGGCTGCGTCGGGATCGTAGCCGTACTCGTCCTCGAAGCGTGTCTCCCACTCGGGGTTCCAGCCCACGCGCTGGGCGTTGTCCGGCAGGTAGTGGTTGCGGAACATCGTGAGGCCCTTGCCGTCGAAGAACGCGTCGTTGATGGCGTCACGGTCGATGGCCTTGTTGAGGGCCCTGCGGACGCGGAGGTCGGTCAGCGGCGACGCGGGGTAGGCGGAGCAGCTCAGGAATGGGACGTCGTCCGGCGCCGCGTCCGGGTCGATGACGCACTCCTTCAGCGCCGGTGTGCCACTCGCTCCCACGCGGTCTTCCGCGGCGTTCGCCCCGGCCGGTACGTAGACGCCCTGCCACGTGAGGAAGAACCGCGTGGCGGGGACCCGGGCGGTGAACGTGACGTACTCCTGCGCGACGGCCTCGTTGGCGAGTTCCTCGGGCAGCTTGGCCAGGTGCACCTCTCCGGCGAGCAGTTTCGCGAGGCGCGTGGACGCCTCGGGGATGAACTGGAATTCGAACTCGGGGAAGTCCGGGGTGTCCCGCCAGTGGTCCTCGGCCCGCTGGTAGACCACGCCGGTCTGCTCGTCCATGGAGACGATCGTGTAGGGCGCGGTGCCGGCGAGCGGCGGTTCGCCAGCGACGGGGTCGCGTCCGCCGGTCAACTCGGCGAGGCGCGGGTCGTCCATGTAGTCGGCCCACTCTGCGGACGGCTTGCGCGCGAGCGTGCCCGGCCCTCGCGAGAGGAAGTCCGCCTTGCTGGCGATCTCCATGCCGCCCTGTATCTCCGAGATGACCTCGAACGTGTCCGCGTAGGGCTCGTCTGTGTGGAAGACGACCTCGTAGTCGTTCACGATCTCCACGTCGAGGACGTGGGTGCGGAGCGTGTTGGCTTCGGTGCTGGCGTCGTCGGGGAGGATGTTCATCAGCCAGGAGAAGCGGACATCCTCGGCGGTGAACTCGCCGTGGCCGCCGTTGAACCGCACGCCCTCTCGCAGCTTGAATCGCCACGAGTGGCCGTCCGGCTCGAGGCTCCACTCGGTGGCGAGCTGAGGGACGTACGCTCCGTTCGTCTTGTCGAAACCGACGAGGTACTCGTAATGGGGCCGCATGTACCAGTTGCTGTCCTGTCCGGGGATGCGGCGAATGTTGGTGAAGTCCCGCGGAGGGGCGACAGCCATCACGACCCGGTCGACGGCGGCGCCGGAGTCGGGGGAGCAGGCGATGGCGGCCCCGGCCAGGAGCGCGGCAACGGATGCGATGAGCAGGGAGAGCGAGAGCAGTCTGAGTGTGGACATGTTCCTATGGGGCGCGTTTTCTGGCGTCGGATGACGGAAAGCGACATTATATGCTAGTCGGAGGTGGGTGGGTGGGGGATCACCCCCATCCTGTCCTTCCCCCATCGAGGGGAAGGGACCAGGCACCTCCCCATCTTCCGTCCAGCCCTCACCGCGCGCTGAAGCGCGTTACCCTCTCCCACCATCGGGAGAGGGAGCGGACACCCTCCCCATCCTCCGCCCCGTCCAGTACCCTCACCCTGACCCTCTCCCTACCAGGGGAGAGGGGATAAGGCCCGGAGTAACAAGTGAGCGAAACGGCGAACAGCGCGGGGCTGGGCGGCAATGTCGTGCTGGACGTGCATGAGTTGCAGACGCACCTCTTCACGAAGTGGGGGACGACGCGCGCCGTCGACGGGGTGAGCTTCCGCATCCACGAGGGGGAGACGCTCGGGCTCGTGGGCGAGTCCGGCTCCGGCAAGAGCATGACGGTGCTCTCGCTGCTGCGCCTGCTGCCGGAGGCCGCGCGCATCGTTGGGGGCCGCATCCTGCTGGACGGGGACGACGTCGTGCAGATGGGGATGGCCGACGTTCGCCGGATACGGGGACGCAAGATGTCGATGATCCTGCAGGACCCGCAGACGGCGCTGAACCCGGTATTCACGGTAGGCAACCAGCTGATGGAGTCGATCGCGGCGCACCGAGGCAGCAACGGTACGCGGGAAAGCCGTGCGAACGTCAAAAAGCGAGCGTTGGAGGTGCTGCGGATGATGGGAGTCGCGGCGCCGGAGCGGCGACTCTCCGACTACCCCCACCAGATGAGCGGCGGGATGAAGCAGCGCGTCGTTGGGGGGATCGCCATCGAGAGCCAGCCGCGGCTGCTCATCGCCGATGAGCCGACCACGTCGCTGGACGTGACGATACAGGCGCAGTACCTCAGGCTGCTCAAGCAGGTACAGCGCGAGACCGGCGTCGCTATCCTGTTCATTACGCATGACATGGGCGTCGTGGCGCGGATGTGCGACCGGGTCGCGGTCATGTACGCGGGGCGCATCGTGGAGCAGGGAAGCGTCCAGGAGATATTCGACGCCCCGTCCCATCCCTACACGCAGGCGTTGCTCGGCTCCATCCCCCGCATGGAGGAGCGGGTCGCCCGGCTGACCACGATAGAGGGACAACCGCCCGCGCTCTACGCGCTGCCGCGGGGTTGCCGGTTCGCGGTGCGCTGTCCCCACGCCCACGACCGGTGCGAGGAAGCGTATCCGGCAGATTTCACCGGCCCGGGTGGCCACACCGCCGCCTGCTGGCTGCTGGAGGAGACGTGGAAGCCGATGTCCTCCTGAGAGCGGAGAATCTCGAGAAGCACTTCCCCGTGACCGAGGGGCTGGTGCTGATGCGGACGGTGGGCCGTGTGCGCGCCGTCGACGGCATCAGCTTCGAGGTGCGGCGCGGCCGGACGCTCGCGCTCGTGGGCGAGTCCGGCTGCGGCAAGACGACAACGGCCAAACTCGTGCTCCGCCTCGAAACGCCGACGGGCGGGACCATCTCGATGGAGGGACAGGATATCCACGCGCTGAGCGGGCAGGGCTTGCGCCGGTTCCGCACGCAGGTGCAGGCCGTGTTCCAGGACCCATGGAGTTCGCTCAGCCCGCGGATGCGGGTGGCGGAGATCGTCGCGGAGCCGCTGGTGGTCAACAAGAACGTGAGCCGTGGCGAGGCGCGCCAGCGCGTGCTGGAGCTGCTGAACGACGTAGGTCTGCGCCCCGAACAGGCCGACCTCTTCCCACACGAGTTCAGCGGCGGGCAGCGGCAGCGCATCGCCATGGCGAGCGCGCTGAGCGTTGCGCCTGCGCTCATCGTGCTCGACGAGCCGGTGTCGGCGCTCGACGTGTCCGTGCAGGCGCAGATCATGAACCTGCTGCGCGACCTGCAGGCGCAGCACGACGTGAGCTACCTGATGGTCTCGCACAACCTCGCGACGGTGCGCTACCTCGCGCACGAGGTCGCGGTGATGTACCTCGGCGAGATCGTCGAGCGGGCAGAGACCGATGACCTGTACGAGCACCCGCTGCACCCGTACACGCAAGCGCTCTTCTCGTCCGCGCTCCCGGCGCATCCGGCGCAACAGCGCGACGAGGTGATGATCCAGGGCGAGCCGCCGAGCCCGCTCGATCCGCCGTCCGGGTGCCGCTTCCACCCGCGCTGCCCGTTCGCGAAGGCCGTCTGCGCGGAGGTCGCGCCGGAGTGGAAAGAGGAGACGCCGGGGCACTTCGTCGCGTGCCACCTGTATTAGGGGAATGAACATCGATGGACAGGATGGACAGGATGGGGGAGCAGTGCAGGCCATGAGGCGGGCTGTCCGGTCCGCGTTCTGTGCCGTCATCCTCATCGCCGTTGCCGTGGCGTCGGGCTGCGGCGATGCCCCGGAGCCGACCCCAACCCCGACGCCGGAGGCGGCCGACGCGGACTTCACGGCGTGCCACGAGACGTGCATCGCGAAGGGCGGCAGCGATTCGAACTGCCGTACGTTCTGCGCGGGCGGCACGGTCGAGCCTCAGGCGAAGGACGAGGCGAAGTCCTCCGGCGCGGACTCCGAGGCGTGCTACGAGCCGTGCGTCGCGAAGGGCGCGGACGACTCGACCTGCCGCGAATACTGTGAAGAGGGGAAGAACGCCG
>JAPOOH010000217.1 GCA_026713505.1 Chloroflexota bacterium
GAATCGTGGGCAGGCTGAAGTCTCCGCCGTTTGCCGCTGCTCGCGCTGCCATGCCACCGCCACTCGTGCTTTGAAGGTGATTCGGTCGGGACGGTCTTGCTGCGCTTCAGGGGAATTCAACGGATAATGGATAATGAAGAATAAGAAATCGTAACCACTTAGCCCCTGTATGTTTTGAAAGCTTAACGTCATTTCCTATACTAGGAGGCCGTGAGATTGCGGCACCTCCCAGACGAAAGGAAATCCATGCATCCGTCCGCCCTCGCAATCGGACTGAAGGGCCGGCGCTTTCAGGTCCGGTTACTGCCGAGCCTCTTCCGGCAGACAGGCCACCGGCAGCTTGTCTCCGTTGCTTGCCAATCCGCGAGGTCATCAAACATGCATTTGTCCCGCTACACCCTTCCGTTCCAGCCAGCCCGCCACAGGACCGCCGTGTCGTGGGCGATTGCTGTCGTCGGGCTGGCGTGGCTGGTGCCCTCGGCAGTCGCCGCGCAGCGGGAAGGGCTCTGTTCGGAGGCGCATGAGGTTGCGGAACAGTCGCATTCGCCGGCTTCGATCGACGTAACGACAGTACCGCACCGGGTGGTGACGATTGACTTTGCGCGGCTCCGGAAGGCCCAGGCGTATGTGGCGGAGTCGGCCCGCCTGGAGACTCGCTCGAAGTCCTTGGCTCCGGTTCTCCCGCGCAGGGCAGCCGCGCCTGTATCGGAGGCAGCCCTGCCTTTGAACCTGTTCGAAGGTGTCGCGTTTACCGGGATCGTGGAGACTGCGGCGCCGACGTTCTCGGGCGGCTACTCGCTGTCGGGCCGGCTGGCTGAGGAGCCAGCCCATGGGCACTCTGACCTTCGTCGTCAATGGAGAGACACTGGCCGGCACGGTGCGGCCGCTTGGAGGCATCTCCCAGATCCGGTCTGTGGCGGAAGGCCTGTACGCGATCAGCGAAGTGAAGGCGCCTCCGCTGGATTGCGAGGTACTGGGGCCGCCCCACGAATGACTCAGTCGTAAGCCCCCGTCCCGATGACACCCCGTACGTCTCGGTTTCCGGTCATGCTGCTGGCGATCCTGCTTGTGGTTTCGCTTTGCCGCGTGCCCGGCCTGCGAGCCCAGCAAGGGAGTGTCGCCACCGACCAGGCGGCGCTGGAGGCGCTCTACGCTGCGACCGGCAGCACGAATTGGACGGACACCACGAACTGGTCAAGCGGGGAGCCTCTGTCCTCATGGCACGGCGTTTCCACCAACGAGGCCGGGCGTGTGACCGGGCTGGATCTCGGCAACAACGGCCTGGACGGGCCGCTTCCCACGGACTTGGAAAACCTGGCCGCCTCGAATCCTTGCAACTCGACGGAAACTACGGCCTGCAGAACCTGGGACTGGCCGGGCCCGACGACCGGGAGTTGCCGAGCGTCTCCGGCGAGGCCGGCGGGCGGGCAAGCTAGCGGTGACCAAGCCTTGGAGCAACCGATCGCTGGATGGTGGGCTGCGGCACCAGTTCGCTTGACTTCTGAGCGCTTGGAGACCGGGAAACCGGCGAAGGGCCTGTCGAGCGCCCTACGCCCGAGGTGGGGGAGTGGCGCTGGAGTTGTCAAGTGAGCCGGGGATTGCAGTGCCGGATTGCGTCGGGACCTGAGGGATTCCTGACTGCAGTTCACGACACCGTGCCAAGCGGAGGCATGGGCCGTCGCACGGGCCACCCTGGACGTCTCCCGCCGGACTTGGGGTCGCTGCCGGCAATGCCCGCCTTCGCGGTATCGGCGCTGTTGGCCACCGAGCGTGTCCGGATCGGCTGGGCGAAGACGGGCGCGTTGGTAGACGGGGCGTGCGCCGTTGCCATCATGCACCGAAGGCAACTCTCCACGCGGACCGTTCGATTTCCGGTCTCCAGCCGCCCCCAGTTTATTCAGGGGGCCTAGCGGACCGGTGCCAAACGGAAACCTGCGCCTGCTGCGGTTTCTGTCGCCTCCGCCCTGCGTGCACATTGGCGGGAGGCGGATCGAGGATCTCGCAATCCCCTCCGGCAACCGCCCGCCCCGCACGGCTACCATCGACGGTTGTGTCGGGCGAGGAGGTGACAGAGGTTTCCTCCTTGGCAGAAGTCTCCCCTCGACCGCTACAGAACCCGAGTCAGCTGTCTACGGACTCTCCGCATCTCGCGCCGCAAGGCACCTCCCGTCGGGGAAACTTGATGCCCAGGCCCGCTCCCTTGGGTGGAGTTCGCCTTGTTCCCATGGCCGTGCGACCGGCGTCGCGTTTCGCCGTTTCCTGTGCCGACCAGGCTCCCGCCTGCTGTTCCTGCTCCTCCTTGTACTGGTGGGCCGCGTTGCCGGGCCCTCGGTTGCGGTCGCCTCCACGCAGCACACGCCGGCGCTGGACTTCGACACCTTGCGGGCCGCCGGGAACACCCATCCCCTTGGGCTCTGGGGGGATGCTCGCACGCTGTGGGTGGTCGACAATGACGACAGTAAGCTCTACGCCTACGACCGGGCCAGCAGGGAGCGGGCACCGGCCCGGGACATCGACGTCGCGGAGATAGGCACGCCCACCGGGCTCTGGTCGGACGGCAGGACGATCTGGGCTCTGTCCGCCTGGGGGGGCGCGTTGGCCTACGACCTGGC
>JAPOOH010000218.1 GCA_026713505.1 Chloroflexota bacterium
AAGTACGGGTCCAACGCGGTGACGCTTGCAAGCCTGAGCCTTCTTACCACAGGTCATCGTCCGACGGTTGACCTGCTTGTTACGACACATGCGACCAGTGCGGCCACAGCGTTGGCTGCACGCCTGTCGGCCCAATTGATGACGGCATATCCGGCGCTCTGGCCCGAGACGATTCGCGCTCTGGTCATTCATTCGGCGGAGTGGACTGATGCCATGAGGAGTGCTTATTTCCTCACCAATACACAACCGAAGAAGGCTGACTTCAGGCGTCTGGTCCGGCGCTGCGGGTATGGCGTGCCGAACCTTGACCGGGCTCTGTGGAGCGTCGCGAATTCGCTGACGATGGTGGTTCAAGAAATCCTGCATCCCTTCAAGCGAGAGACAGGCAAACAAGCCACGCTCCGCGATATGCACCTGCATAATCTCCCTTGGCCGCAGGATGCATTGGAATCACTCGGCGACACGGAGGTGGAGATGCGTGTCACACTTTCCTACTTCATCGAGCCGAACCCGTCGCAACGAGGGCGTTCCCGCTACCGTTACGAGTCCCACGGTCTCCGTTTCGATGTCAAACGCCCCTACGAGTCCGTCGCCGAGTTCAGGGCCAGGACAAACTCCGCCGCGCACGACGAAGAGCAGGGAACCAGTCGTCAAAGCGGCGAGGATCCTCAGTGGTTGATAGGGAAGCAGGCGCGCCATCGCGGTTCCCTCCATAGCGCCATCTGGCGTGGAACCGCCGCTGATCTCGCCAGCCGCGCATGTGTCGCCGTCTATCCTGCGCTCTGTACTGCGCACCTTCATCTGCTGTGGGGCTGTGTCGACCATCGCTGCGCCTCCGCTGCGGGTGTACCGCGCCCTATCTTACTCCGCCTGTCGAAGCGGAGCAGCACTTCTACTCCCGGACGAGCGCGTACAGCAGCTGGTCTATCGTCTGGCCGTCCTTGGTGTCGGTCCACGGCAGCCGCTCCTCGAAAGTGAATCCGCACTTCTCCAACACGCGCGCCGAAGCCGGGTTCCACTCAAAGACACCGGCCTCGAGCCGCAACAGGTCGAACTGCTCGAAGGCGTATGCGGTCAACGCGCGGACGGCCTCGGTGGCGATGCCCTGACCCCAGAACGGCTCTCCCAGCCAGTACCCCACCTCGGCGGACCGCCGGTGCACCTCACTCTGCAGTGTGAGCCCTATCGCACCGATCGCCTCGCCGGCATCAGCGATGGCAAAGTGCATCGGAGGATCACGGTCCTTCTGCGCCTGGACCCACGCCGCAGCATCCTCCGTGGTGTAGGGGTGAGGGAAGGTGCCCCTGAGGTTTATCCAGACGTTGCGGTTGTTGGCGTACTTCGCCAGCGCGGATTCATCCCCCACACGCCATGGACGCAGCACCCATCTGCCTGCCGGGATCTCCATCATGCACGCTCAGAACCCGGCCGCCATCACCTCGACCACGCGGTCGTACAGCGCGTCGGGATCGTGGCCGGCGGCCTGCAGGTGACGGCGCGTCATCCGGTTGACGAACGAGAACGCCGCCTGCATGACGAGCATCCCCTTGCCGTTCAGCGTCTTGCGGCCTGACAGTCGTGCCTGCCGCAGCAGCACCGTCTCGTCCGGCGAGTACACCGCGTCCACGAACGCCGCGTCCGCCTTGCACATGGCTATCGCCGCCGCCGAACGCGCGTTGTTCTCCGCTATCGCCCCCTGGGACCGCTTGAACCATTCCCGCCAGAACGACGCTCCGTCGCCGTCCTCAGGGACCACCGCAGGCGCAGCGGGCGCGAGCGACGAGAACGCTTCGAGCGAGGTTGCCTCGCCGTTGCCCAGCCGCCGTACGCCGGACTGCCCGACCGTCGAGGCGTTGACGATGACGTCCATGCTCCAGACCGAGTCCAGGGCAAACTCCTGGCTGGTGGCGGATACCCTGGCGCCTGTGGCCACGGCTGCCTGCTGCGCAAGCTCCTCCGCGCGCTCCAGCGAACGGTTCGTCAGCAGCACGGAGCCGTCGCCGACCTCTTTGGCCAGCGCGAACGCCGACGCTCGTCCGGCGCCCCCCGCACCCAGCAGCAGCACCCGCTTGCCCGTCAGCGTCGGCAGAAACGGCGCGGGCTGTCCCGGCAATGTCCGCAGCATGCTCGCGACCAGGCCGTCGGCGTCCGTATTGAATCCCACCAGCTTGCCGTCTTCCGTCTGCATGAACGTATTGACCGCGCCGATCTCCCGCGCCATGGGGTCTATCTCGTCCAGCAGCGGCATGATGGCCAGCTTGTGCGGCACCGTCACGTTGGAGCCCATGAAGCCGGGGTACGCCCGCGCCGCTTCCACGAACGCGGCAAGGTTCTCCGGACGCACGTCGAACGGCATGTGCACCGCGTCGAGCCCGATGTCGCGGAACGCCGCATTCCACATCGCGGGGCTCCGCGAGTACTTGGACGGCGACTCGCCCATCGAGCCCGACAGCAGCGAGCGCTCCGCCACGTTCGCTGGCAGCGGGTTATCGAGATAGCGTTGCAGGTCGTCGAGGGTGCTCATGCGTCGAGTCTAGCAAAGCGGAGAGTCACCCACGCCTTGCTCCTCCTCCGCCTCCCCGCCGCCGTACATGCCCTGCAGCAGTTCCAGGAACGCCGTCACCAGCGGACCGTAGAACGACGCCTTCCGCACCATCACCGCCGTCGGCAGCGTGATGCGGTGTCCCTCCTCCAGCTGCACGTGCGCCAACGTGCCCATGCGAAGCTCACGCTCCAGCGACTTGTACGGCAGGAAGCTCACACCCAGCCCGCGCTCGATCATCCGCTTCGTCGACTCGATGCTGTCCAGGTCCATCGCGATGTTCGGCACGATGCCAGCCTCGCGGCAGACCCGGTCCATCAGAACGAAGTACGTGCTCTCCTTGTCGTAGATGATGAGCGGCTCCGACCCCACCTCGTAGATGCTCGCCCGTCCCTCGATGGCGAACCGGTGCTCTGGGTGCGCCACCAGAACGATCTCCTCGTCGTACAGGTGCGTCGTCACCACTTCCGGGTGATACAGTGCCCGCGACACTCCCACCTGTATCGCCTCGGACAGCACCCACTCCAGCACTTCCGACGAGCGTCCCGTCTTGATAGCGACGTCCACCGCGGGGTGGCGGTCATGGAACGTCTCCAGTATCCCCGGCAACACCGCTGACGATATCCCGCGTGCTGCGCCGATGTGCAGCAGGCCGGTGCCCTCCATGCGGATGGAGGCGACTGCCTCTCTTCCCCTTTCCAGCGAGTCCAACGCCCGCTGCGCGTACGGCAGGAACGTCCGGCCGATGTCGGTCAGTCGCACGCCCCGGCCTATGCGATGGAACAGCTGCTCGCCAAGTTCGTTCTCCAGCGCCAGTATCCGGGAGCTCAGCGCCGGTTGCGTGAGGCCCAGCTCCAACGCCGCGCGGCTGAGCGAGTGCAGCCGCATCGCAGCCAGGAACGCCTCCAGTTGGCCTATCTCCATGCCCTCCCCCTGCGCCGTCTTCGCGCGACAGGATATAGTAACCGCGTGCCGCGCCGGGCGTGGTCTGATCCCTTCTCCCTTGAGAGAGAAGGCCAGGATGAAGGTGACCGGCACGCGGCGTGGGTGTGCCCCCCACAAGCATCCCGGACGGGTGGGTGGGAAGAACTGCGTAGGGAGAGAACCGATGCCTGAACTCACGAAGATCGGCTTCATCACGTTCGGCGAAGGCGCCGCGGTAACGCTCGCGCGGGCGGGCGGACTCATGGAAGCGCAGGGGCTGGAGGTCGAGGTGACCCGCACCCCCAGCTCGACCGAGCAGATGCGCGGCCTCATACAGGGACGCTGGCAGATCGCCTCCACAGCCTTCGACAACGTCCTGGCGTGGTCGGAGCGGGAGGGGCCGGAGGTCGTGGCGGTCGCCAGGGCGAGTTCGGGCGTGAACCTGCCCGTCTACGTCCGGCCCGAGATCCAGACGTGGGACGATCTGCGCGGCAAGGCCCTCGCGGTCGATGCCGTCGACACGGCATACGGCCTCGTCCTGCGCCGCATCCTGCAGGAGCACGGGCTGGAGCTGGACCGCGACTTCACGTTCGTACCC
>JAPOOH010000219.1 GCA_026713505.1 Chloroflexota bacterium
GACCGAGGGCGGAAGGTAGTACGTGCAGCCCATGAACCACGTCGCGTACCCGATATGAAAGATGGGGCTGTAGGGATGTTGGCTCTCGGTCAGGGCGTCCAGCACATCAGCCGCGCACACCGCGGCGCGGCGCCCGCCCAGGTCATCATCGATCTGCGCTGATGCAGCCAGCGGCGCAACGAGAACGAGAGGGAGAGCAAGAACGCACGGGAAGTTCATTAGTTAGGCCCCCCTCGCCGGACAGTTGCCGCATATTCCCTGCAGCAAGGGGTGTTGTGTTCAGGCAGTCGGCCCGGCGACGGAGCGTCACCGGCCCCCGCCTCCCGCTGCACAGTTCACCCACGACTCACCCACTGTTACCCCTCGTGCAGATCCTCAACTAGCCTGGGGTGTACCGCTGGGATCCTCCTCAAGAGGCTTCAAGTAGAATTCTATGGTGAGCGAGCCCAAGCCCAACCCAACCAGCTCTCCAGACAGGGTTGCCAAGGCGTCGATAAGTCGGGCGTGAGCGTCAATCGCCCCCTCGATGTCGCCGCCTTCCAGACACCTCTTGAGTTCGCCGTTCGCTCTCGTAATGGCGCGCTGGGTCTGCTCCGTGATCATCAACTTTCTCCTCAGAGCCCGAAACCGGAAACCCGGTAGCGCGCCTCAACGGGTCGCCCGGGAGGGGGTAGTACGCACGGCGTCGAAGGATCCTACACACTCAGCGGCGCCTACGCAAGCCCCGAGGGCCGCCTGGCCGGGAGTCAGACCGCCGTCTGCGTGGTGCTGCTGCGGGCGTCCGAATCCGCCGTGGATGCGCCTCTCGTGTGCCGCGAGTGGCCCCGGCGTAGGATGGGGACACGCCCAGGGGACGGGCTGGTCGTTGCGCTCGCCGTCTAACGCTCCCGGCCATCGCGAGCGTGGAATAGGCATACGCGGCAGGTTGCCAACCTGCCACCTCACGGGCACCCCATCCGGCTCCTGCCGGTCTTCGGTCCCCGGTTCGAGTTCGAGGGTTCGAGCCCCTCTGCCCGCACCACCAGCCCGCGATGGGTCGCACCCACCAACGTCCCACGAGCGCCCCCAGCCACTTGAGTTTGCCGTGCTACGATCTACCGATGCCAAGCGCGTGGTCGTTCCGCGACGCGGCGGCCGAGACGGGGGTCGAGGGGCCTCCGGTGAGCTTTCCGACGTGGTTCGTCGACTTCGATAACGACGGGTGGGAGGGACCTCTTCGTCAGCGGGTTCAGCGGGGGGCTGGCCGACGTGGTCCTCGAGGGCCTAGGACAGCCGCACTAGGCCAGCTGCCGCGCCTCTATCGCAACGACCGTGGTGCGTCTTCACGTAGCCGATGATGGCCAGCCCCCGGCGGTGCCGGATGCCGTGGAGGGGGCCGTCGAGCACCGTCAGCCACCCCCGCGTACGAGAGGGCCTCGGCGATGTCCGCCTCGGCGTCACGCATCAGTGGAAGCGGGTCCGCGAAGCGTTCTGGGCGCGGACCGGATTCCCCGTCGACCCCGACGTGGCGGTCGAGGCCCACCGTCATGTCCGTCGAC
>JAPOOH010000220.1 GCA_026713505.1 Chloroflexota bacterium
CCGCGAGCCTGGTGCGCCATGGTCCGGCGTCCGGGTTCGGCTTGCCGAGTCGCCAGTAGCGTGAGCGCTGCCAGAGCGCCCACGCGATGGCGGCCAGTGCGATGGGGGCGGTGAGGTAGACGACCGCCCCCAGCGGGTAGCCGATGTTCCAGAAGTCGAGCCGTCCGTTCAGTTCAGGTGGCAATGCACAACCTCGGCGGGGGTCTGCGCGGGAGTTTAGCAGGCCGGAGGACAGCGCCGGTGCGGGCGCGGAGCGTGGGACCGGCTCTCGGTGCTACCATTAACCTGCACGGAGGGATGGCAGAGTGGACGATTGCGGCGGTCTTGAAAACCGCTGTGCCGGCGACGGTACCGTGGGTTCGAATCCCACTCCCTCCGCCACAGTGTCGTTTGGAGTAAAGTAACCGCAAAGCGCGCAGGCGCTGTGTCCGGCATGAACGTGTCGCCACCCTGTGGAGGTGGCGCAAGGAGGCCGCAAATGGCAGAGGTCGTACTCGTCGAGGCTTGCTCCCACTCTCCCTTCCTCTTCATGGAGCCGCAACAGTGGAACCTGGTACGGGCCGCTCGTCCTCCGCTGCCCGACAACCCAGTGATGTCCGAAGAGGAGAATGCCGCTCAGCACAAGCGCTGCACGGACGCGTTCGAGGTGCTGCGCCAGAAGATGGAGGAGGCGAAGCCTGACGTCATCCTCGTCTTTGGCGATGACCAGCAGGAGCTCTTCGGGCTGGACAACTTCCCGGCCTTCGGCATCTTCGTCGGCGACGATTTCGAAGGCTACCGCACGAGTGCTCGCACGGGCTTCATTCCAGGCGAGCAGCGGGGTTGGCGCGAGAAAACGCCCGAGACGTGGGTGAAAGTGCAGGGCAACCCCCAGCTCGCCCAGGAACTTGCGGTGGGACTCACGCACCGCGACTTTGACATCTCGTTCAGCTTCGAGGTGCCGAACAAGGAGCACGGCATGGGGCACGCGTTCATGCGCCCTCTCACCCGGGTCGTCCCCGACTTCGACATCCCGATGATCCCGTTCTTCGTGAACTGCTACTTCGGCCCGCAGCCGTCGGCCAACCGCTGCTACCGTCTCGGGAGGGCCGTGCGTGAGGTGATCGAGGCGTCGCCGCTGGACCTGCGTGTGGCCGTGCTCGGTTCGGGCGGGCTGTGGCACACGCCGGGCAGCCCCACGTCGTGGCTCAACACTGAGTTCGACGAGCGCCTCCTCTCCTACATCCCCAAGGGAGACGGCAAGGGGATGGCGGACGAGTTCGACGCGGAGGGCGCAACGCCTCCGGCAGACTACGGCCCGAAGACTTCCCGCTGGGTCGACGGTGGCACGGGCATGTACACCGGCATCGGGAGCGGCACGGGCGAATCGCGCAACTGGGTCGCCGCCGCGGGCGTCGCGGACGGCAAGCCGGGTGTGGTGATCGACTACGTGCCGGTGTTCGCGTCGCCGTGCGGCATGGGCTTCGCGTACTGGGAGATGTAGCGCAGCCTGGCTGCTGGTCCCCTTCAAGCGTGGCCCCGATGAGGACGGCTACTCCGTGCTGCTGTAGCGTCCTTCGTGGAAGATGAGCGCTTCGCCCTCCCGGACCTCCACGTGCTCGACGACCGCTACGAACAGCGTGTGGTCGCCCGCGTCCACCTGCTGCTCGATGCGGCAGACCATGCCCACGAGGGCATCGTCCAGAAGCGCGACGCCGCTCTCGTGCGTCGTGTGCGGCTCCGGCAGTATGCGGCGTTCCTCGGGCGCGGCGCGGCCGTAGAAGTCCGCAACATCGGCCTGGTCGCCGCGGAGGAAGTTCACGCCGAAGCACCCCTCCCGGCGGAGACAATCGCACGTGTTCCCACCCGTCGCGACGCTCAGCAGCAGCAGCGGCGGCTCGAGCGACACGGAGAGGAGCGCGTTCGCGGTCGTGGCATACGGCGCGCCGTCCGGCGAGCGCGTGGTCACGACGCTCACACCGGTGGGGAACCTGCGCCACGCCTGGCGGTAGAGGGTGGGGTCGGCTGTCATCGGCGTGTAGGATAGAGCATCCTCAAGACTCGCGCAGGACTGGAGGTCAGAGAGCGATGAATGAGCAGGAGCTGCTGCGGACCCTGAACTCGGTGGGCATGAGGTGCTTCGTCACCTGGTTCAGCCAGTTCTGCGACCCGTCCCTCTCAAACGAAGCCGTCGCAGCCCAGGTAGGAGCGGCGGAGGGCTACGCGGCCAAAGCCTGCCGGAGCCGGACGAGCGGTGCCCGCCGCATCATCAGGGCAGGACGGGGCCGGGATGCGCTGACCATCATCGCCCACTCCAGGGCGGATGCCTGGACCCGGCACGAAGCGTCGAGGCTGCTGACCGATCGGGGTTAGGTCAGGGACGCTGCCTATCCCGCCGTCACTGCCGTCTTGACCCCCAGCCACTCCGGCACGACGCGGAAGAGGTCGTCCTCCTTGTTGTGCCAGCCGTGGTCGCCGCCCTCCAGGTGCACCCAGGTCACGTTCTCCCGCCCTTCGCAGAGCGCGGCCATGTCCCGGCCGGCGTCGCGCATGCGGGGGTGCGTCTCCTCGGTACCGGTGAGGATGAGCAGGGGACACTCGATCTCGTTCGTGTGCGCCTTCGTGATGTCGTAGTGCTCGGAGCAGTGGCGGTCCAGGTAGACGTCGGCTGAGAAGTACGCGCCGGGATTGGGGAAGTCGACGAACATGATCTCGTGGCCGCGTCCTTCGGCAACGAGCGCCCTGGCGCTCTCGTAGTTCCGCAGGTGCTCCTCGCCCATCTCGCAGGCCGAGTAGTACTCGTGTGAGAAGCGCAGGGGCGCGAGCGAAATGACCGCAGCGACGTTCGGGTCCTGGTTCTTCGCCTGTGCGAGCACGACGCGCACCGCGCCGAGGCTGCTGCCCCAGATGCCCACGCGCTCGTAGCCGCGCGCCACCATGAATGAGACCATCGCTTTCAGATCCAGGTGTGTCTCGGAGAGCAACTCGTAGCCGTTGCCGGTGCGCACCTTCCCGGCGCGCCCGCCCACCACGTCGTGGCCGCGCGTGTTGAAGAGCGCGGTGGGGA
>JAPOOH010000221.1 GCA_026713505.1 Chloroflexota bacterium
AGAAGTGCGCGCGCAAGGCTACGACGATCACTTCATCAAGACGTGGGACTACTACCTCGGGGCCTGCGAGGCTGGCTTTCTCTCACACAACACAGACGACATCCAGATCGTCTTCGAGAAACCCGCCATCCCCGCCTGACCTCCGCCGTTCCCGCGAAAGCCGGAATCCAGAAGCGTATGTCAACGCAACACGCTTGCGCGGCTGAGCCGGGAGTAGACCGTGTCATACCGGCGGAAGCCAGGGCGCCATTTCGCTGACACCAGCCCCTTACGCCAACCCTCCTCGACTCCGTACGCTGTCTCTGGAGGACAGCGCAGTGTCGGCGCAACGCCAACGCCAACCGAAGAGAGTTCCGCACGAACGGACCGGAATGAGCCGTTCTGAGCGGTTCTTGACCCGGATGGACTGCAGATGGGCTGCTGAATAGCTCATACAAGGGCCGTTTCCAGAGGTGAAGTCAGGGGCATGAGCCATTTGGGACCGCGGTTCCCCCCGGAAGCTCTCGCCGGCCGGAGTAGAAGGCCCTGCCAGACTTGTGACACGCGCCTCTTGCGCGGTTCCATGCAGCACGCAGACCATACCGGAAGGGCGGGCAAGTACTCGTAGTCACTCGTGTGCAAGCCCGCAGTGCGGTACCATATCTAGTGGGGAATCTGTAGAAATCCACTAGATATGGGTTGACTGGTAGCAATGGACGGCGCATACTTGCCCTCCGTTCGCACCTGTACGAGGGCAGTCAGATGCCGCTGGGAGGGCGGCCTCGGAGGCTTTTGAAATGACTTACGTGGTGAATACCGACCAGTTCAGCGCGGGGATGCCGGAGCAGATACCGCCGGACGCAGCCGCGTCCACAACCATGCACGTCCGCAAGCGCAACGGGGGCCTCGAGCCCGCCGACGTGATGAAGATCGTGCGCGCGGTGGAACGCTCCTCCGGAGGATTGGACAGCGTCGACCCACTCCGCGTCGCGACCCGCACCATCAGCGGACTGTACGACGGCGCAACCACCAGCGAGCTGGACGAGCTCTCCATCCGCACCGCCGCCTCGCTCATTGCCGAGGAGCCGGAGTATTCCAAGCTCGCCGCCCGCCTGCTCGCCGTCTACATCGACAAGGAGGTCCGCAACCAGGACATCCACTCCTTCTCCCAGTCCGTGAAGGCCGGACACAACCTCGGCCTGATCAACGATGACGTCGTCGCCTTCGTCACCGCGAACGCGCGGAAGCTGGACGACGCCATCAAGCCGGAGCGCGATCAGCTGTTCGAGTACTTCGGCATCCGAACCCTGTACGACCGCTACCTCCTGAAGCACCCGTCCGGCAGGGACAGCATCGAGACGCCCCAGCACTTCTTCCTGCGCATCGCTTGCGGACTCGCCGAGAGCCCCGCCGACGCCATCGACTTCTACGAGCTGATCTCCAGCCTGGACTACATGCCGAGCTCCCCCACCCTCTTCAACTCCGGCACGCGTCACTCGCAGATGTCGTCCTGCTACCTGCTGGACTCGCCCCAGGACGATCTGGAGGCCATCTACAACCGCTACACGGACATCGCCAAACTCTCCAAGTTCGCGGGCGGCATCGGCGTCTCCTTCTCGCGCGTCCGCTCGCAGGGTTCACTCATCGCGGGCACCAACGGCACGTCCAACGGGATCGTGCCCTGGCTCAAGACGCTCGACTCGTCCGTCGCTGCCGTCAACCAGGGTGGCAAGCGCAAGGGCGCCGCGTGCGTCTACGTGGAGAGTTGGCACGCCGACATCGAGGACTTCCTCGAACT
>JAPOOH010000618.1 GCA_026713505.1 Chloroflexota bacterium
AGTGTCACGGGCGGCCGATACCGCCTCGTCACTGCCGGGATTGATGTCGCTGCAACAGGCACCGCAAGCTCGATTGCGCTGTTCGTGGGCCAGGGCGTGGACGGACCGCTCGGCGTGATCGGCACGTGGACACTGGACGATGACACTGTCGGCCGCGTAAGTGGCGATGGGACGTCCGTGGATGAGCTAGGCCAGGCCATTTACGGCGCTTTCTGCGTCGAGAGCCCCTAGCCTCTGCAAGATTCATCAGAATCAACCTACCGGGGGGAGCGGGAAACCGCTCCCCCTTCTTCACGAGCGTCTCGAAAATAGCCGCTGGCCGAGGAGGACGATCTGAAAGAACCACGAACAATGAAAGAGCTGAGCGTCGAATCTTGACAAGTTCTCTGCGTGCTGGCCCTTGGACTATTCTGACATCACCGCCTCAAATCGCCTCAACCGAAGAAGGTCACATTCGCTGGAAATTGTAAACACTTGAAGGGCCAATATGTGACACGTGGGTGCTTTGTATTCTTCTACGCAATGAGATTACACGCATATTCAAGCCAAAATGAGCACCGCCTTTTCCTCGTATGAGTCCACTGTTTGAGTGACCAAGTGCGGAGACCAATAGCAAGCCAGCATCGGGATGAGCGGAGTACCATTACCTCGGAAAACATGCTATCCGGCTAAAGCCTGGCCCACCGTGGAGCGATAGGTCCGGACTGGCCGGACATCAGGACCCAGCAAACCGGGCCAATACAGTTCCGCCGGGCAAGCACGATCGTAGGGGTGCAGAAGCGAGCAGTGCAGGAGATTCCGGTGGCGGGGAACACGATGGCGGACTGCGCGCAATTCCAGGCGCTGGCAAGCCTCGATGGCGAGCCGGTTAGGAGTTGCACCGTGCGAGCCCGGGCTAGACGACCCAGTCCAAACACGCCCTTCCGAGACCGTGAGTCTACGGAACGCGGAGTTTCCGGACCTGATGGCTCTGGCGTCAGGGACGATCACCGTTGGGAGCACTCTGACTCTTGCTAGCTTCAGGAAGTGAGTGACGCCCGACTACTCACAGTTCAGTCCAACTTGGCAGACAGGCGGCAGATCTTAGAAGATCACTTTAAGTGAAACAGTAGAATAATTACTAGATGGATCTCTGTCAGAACTCATGGATGCAATTCGGATCCAGAAGATTGCAACTGCTAGGGGATCCGGCGAGTTCCCTGAATCATCAGGATCGATTGTCGCGTACTGTCCGAGTTGGGACAATCGCTCTGAGGTCGAGAGGCTCCGCCTCAAGCCCAATCGCAACGAAGGGGGAAGATCCACGACACCCGCGGCTGAGATCCCGCCAGAGCGGTGAGCGTTTTGTGACTCCTAGCTGCTCGAGCGTCTCCATGCGCTGGCCGACTGCCCAGTCGACCAGCCAAACCATGTCGCCGCGCACTTCCGCCTAGCTCTTGCCTGCCGCGAACTCCGGAACAAGGTGCGGTGAGTGCGGCGCCGGCAACGCCAGGTAGACGAAGAACGGCGTCTCTGGACGTGCCGTGGCTCCGTGCGATGAAGGCGGTTGCCTCGTGGTGAAGGGTACGTCAGCGATCTGATTCACCCAGGTCTCGACCGTCATCCCGGATCGCCAGATCCCTGCCGGAAGGTGGCGTTCTCCATTCCCAAAAAAACGGCGTTCCGGATGAGGCAGAACGGCTCCTGATCCGTCGAGTACCCGGCCGTGTAGAACGCCTCGTCGAACCCTACGTTGGTCGGCCCGCCCGAGGCGGGCATCGAGATATTAATACTCGCGCGCACTTCCGGACCCGGCCCGGCGTGCCAAGGCTAGAGCCGGTCGAGGTCGACGTGCTTGCCGTCCATGACGGCGAAGTCGAGCGCAAGCACCACTCGCCGAACGTGCCCGTGCGGTAACCCTTGCACTGCGATATCGATGCAAGCACAAGACCCGGTTCGATCAGACGCGGATCGTTCTTGAACAGGACAGTGCGTTGCAGCCGCGTGCACCAGCAGTAGCCTCCCGTCAGCAATCCGTACCGGGAGGGCGCGCAGGCCGAGTCCGCCGAATGCATGTCGGTGAAGCCGATCCCATCGCCGCGAGGCCATCCATGTTGGGCGTCCGGCTGCCCGATTCGGAATTGTAGACGCCCACGTCTCCGTAACCCATGTCGCCGGCGAGGACCGGGTCGATGTTGGGTAGCGCAGGTTCGGCGTGGCCGTTCCGGTTGCAAGCTGCGCCGCCGAGCGTTGCCACCAGAACGGGGAGGGTCACTAGCCCGAAGTTCCCAGAGGGTTCGTTCCCTCGATCCGGTGCTAGCACATTGATTCACTTGGACTTGTCGTGCTTCTTGGCGCTCTGGGTCTTGCCTGTGTGTTCCCATGCAATTGAAATCTGAATTGG
>JAPOOH010000222.1 GCA_026713505.1 Chloroflexota bacterium
ACTTCTACCGGCTGGAGCAGGTGTGGCGGGCGGGCAAGGAGCTGGGCAGGATTCAGTGACCCAGGGCTCGACCTCGCGGGCGTAGTCCAGCAGTTCACCCTCTCCGAAGAAGATGGCGAGTTCCCGCTCCGCGGACTCCGGCGAGTCCGAGCCGTGGATGAGGTTCCTCCCGATGTCCACGGCCATGTCGCCGCGTATGGTGCCGGGCTCCGCGTTCTGGGGGTTCGTGGCGCCCATGGTCTTGCGCACGACCTCCACCGCGTTCTTGCCCTGCACCGCCATCGCGACGATGGGGCGGGACATCATGAACGATGCGAGTCCCGCGAAGAACGGCTTCTCCACGTGCTCAGCGTAGTGGCGCTGCGCGGTGGGCATGTCCATCTGCATCAGCTTGAGGCCGACGATCTGCAGCCCACGGTCTTCGAGTCGCGAGATGATCCTGCCCGCGAGGCCGCGTTGCAGGGTATCCGGCTTGAGGAGAACGAGAGAACGTTCGGACAAGGTTGGTTACTCCTTCATGCTGCCGCACCGACGGTCGGCAGGCCTGCATGGCGATCCGCCGGTATCAGTAAGGCGGAATCCGTAGGCTACCACACCGCGCGCCCAAGGGTGGGCTGCGCACGCCTGAGCCCGTCGTTCCTCCAACCAAGAGACTCTTGCGTAGCCCTGTTCGGTGGAGCGTAGTTCTTCCCACCCACCCGCCCGTACGCTTGCGGGGGACACCCCCGCGCCCCCCGGCAGCGGGCTTCGCCCCCTGCACTCCCGTCATCCCGCAGGCTTTGCCGTGGTTCGACAAGCTCACCATGAACGGAATGAGAGTCTTGCAAGGGTCTCCTTGCAGGAGGGGGGATCAGGCACCTCGCTCCATGCTCCGCCCCACGGGGACGAAGTTCCTGCGGAGGCAGGAACGACGCGAGCCTTTCCTCAAGAATGGCCCAGGGCCTTGTCAGGCCGTGTAAGAGAATGAAATGGGGAGGCGACAGACCACGCTCGCCCGTACTTGCCAGCCGCGTAGCGCAGTACACGGCAGGACGCGCCCCACCCTTCCACTCCGCCCCGTGTGGCCTGCCCGGCCACTCTGGATTCCCGCCGGTGCGGGAATGACGGGGGCCTTTTCACAGGAACGACGGGGGCTAGTCGGCGAGATCCTTGCCCACCTCGTCCATGAAGCGCTGGGCGAGCGCGAGGTGCTCGGCGGCGGTGGTGAAACCGCTGCGGCTGGTGTTGACTGCCAGGTGAGTAGCGCCGAGTTCGAGCCAGCGGCCGGCGGCTGAGGCCCATCCGTCCGCATCGCCCCCTGCGAGCGGCATCCGCCCCTGGACCTGGACGGCGTCGCGCGGGCGGCCTGAAGCCACGGACGCGTTGCGGATGATATCGAGTTGCCCTTCGGCGTCTCCCTGGGCGGAGCTTCCGGCGACCCAGCCGTCGGCCAGCCGGCCGATGCGCTCGAGCGGGCGCCTGCCGTGTCCTCCGCCCATCCAGATGGGGATGGGCCTCTGCACGGGCAGCACCGTGAGGCCGCCGTCGATGATGCGGTGCCAACGCCCATCGAAGTTCACGACATCCTGCGTCCACAACATTCGCATGACCTCTATCTGCTCCTCGACGCGGGCCCCACGAGTGTGGAAGTCCGTGCCGAGGCCGATAGCCTCCTCCTCGTTGCCGCCGAGTCCGATGCCGAGGCGCAAGCGTCCTCCGGAGAGCGCGTCGATCTCCGCCGCCTGGCGCGCCACGACGACGGCCTGCCGCTGCGGGAGGATGAGAATCGAGTTCGCGAACTGGAGCGTCCGGGTGACCGCGGCGAGGAACGCGAAGAGCACCATGGGTTCGTGGATGTGGACGTCCGGCGTGTAGCTGGTGCTCGTACGGACCCCCAGGGTGTGCTCGAGCGCGGTCACATGGTGGAAGCCGAGCTGCTCCGCGCCCTGCGCGAACTCCTTCATCTCTTCAGGGTCGTGCAACTCAAGGGTAGGGAAGGAGATACCGATCTTCATTGACGCACCTCTGTTTGGTTGGTGGCATGGTAGCGCAACAGGTCAGTCCCAGCGCTGGAGCAGGTTGATGACCACGGCGAGCGTCGCAAGGCCTGCGACCGTGCTTGTAACGACCACGGTGGCCACGAACCGCGGCGCGGTGCGGTATTCCGTCGCGAGGATAGTGATGAACACGGCTGCGGGCATCGCGGCGATAAGCACAACGGTGTTCCGGACGACGCCGTCCAGACCGAGGACCGTGGCTATCGCTGCACCAGCCACTGCTCCGACCACCAGCCGGGTTACGAGCGCCGCCGCGATGCCGCCGGGACGGTCGAACGCGATGCCCAGTGCCAACTGGTATCCGAGCACGAGCAGCATGCCGGGTATGGCGGCGTCCGCGAGCAGGCTTATGGGGCGCTCGATCGCAACGGGAACCGTCCAGTCCAGGGCTCGCACCACGAGCGCGACAGGGACGACGTACAGAACGGGCGCCCTGACGGCGATGAGCAGCGGCGCCCAACCCCGCGTGCGCCCACGGGCGGCGATATAGATGCCGATGGGCCAACTGATAGAGCTCTGGGTGATGAATACCATGATGGCCACCGCGAGGCCATCGTCTCCGAACGCGAGGAACGAGACGGGTATGCCCATATTCCCCGCATTTCCGAACGTCCCGGTGAGCATGAAGCCGCTTTCGGTGGTCCGGTCCAGCCGCAGTATCCGGGATACCACCCATGAGACCACGGCCATCGCGAGGAGGACGGAGGCCGCCGAGGCGACGATGCGGAGCGACACGTCCAGCGGGAGTTGCGTCCGCAGGAGGCCGTCCAGGGCGAGCGCCGGGGCGAATATGTAGAGGGAGGCGGGGGCCAGCATGCCGAGCGGCCCCGGCCGCACACGCTGCAGCGCTGCTCCGGCGCCGGCGACGAGGAAGATGGGCAGTACGACTGTGAGGAATATGTTGAGCAAGGCGGCGCCAGAGAAGAAAGCCGGGGCAGTGTACCGTCCCTGCTTCCTGCAGGCCAACGGGCGAGGTTGAGCGCTAAGCGCGGGCCCTCGCAGAAATGACGGGGGGCCTTTTCACAAGAACGACGGGCCGGAGGGGGTCTGTCCGGTGCTTCAGCTTTGTTACAGATTCGTAATACGCCGGAAACACGGGCGTAAAACCTGCCGTTGATACTGCTTCCATCACGCAATGGGAGGAGTGCCGCAATGGACAGTGGTTCGATAGCCTGGTTGCTGACCGCATCGGCCTTGGTGTTGCTCATGACGCCGGGGCTTGCCTTCTTCTACGGAGGTCTCGTCCGCAGCCGCAACGTCATCAGCACCATCATGCTGAGTTTCATGAGCATGGCAGTGGTAAGCGTCGTGTGGGTCCTCTGGGGCTACAGCATCGCGTTCGGCGAGGGCAGCGCCATCGTGGGAGACCTCTCCCTCATCGGCCTGAAGACCATCGAACCGGGCGACGACATGCTGTTCGCCGTGTTCCAGATGATGTTCGCCATCATCACACCGGCCCTGATCACGGGAGCGATGGTGGAGCGGTTCAAGTTCACCACCTACCTCGTCTTCCTCGTCGCCTGGGTAACGCTGGTCTACGCGCCCATCGCCCACTGGGTATGGGCCAGTAACGGCTGGCTGTTCGAACTGGGCGCGCTCGACTTTGCGGGCGGCACCGTGGTGCACATCAACGCCGCCGTGGCCGCCGTGGCCGCCGCGCTGCTGGTCGGCAAGCGGCGTGACCCGGGTCTGGAGCCCGGTAACGTGCCGTACGTTGTTATCGGCGCTGCGCTGCTCTGGTTCGGGTGGTTCGGTTTCAACGCAGGCTCCGGTCTCGCAGCGGACGGAGTCGCCATCAACGCGTTCCTCGTGACGAACACGGCAGCCGCAACAGCGGCGCTCACGTGGGGCATCCTGTCGCAGATACAGAACAAGCGCATGAGCGCGGCGGGAGTCGCGACGGGTGCGGTCGGCGGTCTCGTCGCCATCACGCCTGCCGCGGGTGCTGTTGGCGTCATGGGCGCGCTGGCCATAGGTCTCGGCGCGGGCGTGTTCTGCTACCTCGCCGTGCTGATCCGTCCCAAGCTGGGGATTGACGACTCGCTGGACGTGTTCGCGGTCCACGGCATCGGCGGCATCTGGGGCGCCCTGGCGACCGGTATCTTCACGGTCTCGGCGTTCGCCGGAGTCGAGGGACTGATCGAGGGCAACATCGAGCAGTGGGGGATACAGGCCGTGGGCGTCGCCGCCACGATCGCCTACTCCTTCGTCGCTACCCTCATCATCCTGAAGGTGCTCGACCTGATCCCGGGCCTCGGCCTGCGCGTCAGCGAGCGTGACGAGGGCACGGGCCTGGACGTGGCCGCTCACGGTGAGCGCGCCTACGTGAGCGACGGCGCCGACTAACGCGGCGGCCGACTAACAACGAGGAACTGCCTGGGGGTATGCTGAGGCGGCATACCCCCAGGGAACGAGGAGAGGGGATTACAGCCATGATAAGCATAGAAGCGATAGTCCGGCCGGAGCGGGTCCACCGGGTTACGGAAGCGTTGCAGGACGCGGGGTGCCAGGGCTTCTACTACGTCAACGTGACGGGCGAGGGGCGCCAGCGCGGCGTCGAGGTCTTCGTCGGACGCGGTGGGACGATGGCAAGCCGGGCCTCAGTGCCAAAGACACTCGTCCGCACCGTGGTGACGGACGACATGCAGGAGACGGTCATCGCCGCCATCATCGAGGCGGCGCGTACGCCCGACGAGGGCGAGATCGGCGACGGCAAGATCTTCGTCTCGTCGGTCAGCGAGGTCGTGCGGGTACGCACCGGCGAGCGGGGAGAGGCAGCGATCTAGCCCTGCGCCGAAAAAGAGAGGGTCAGTCGACAGAGCCCGGCTCCGCGTGGAGCCGGGCTCTCTCATTCTTGAACCGTCATGACACGCGCACCGGAGTCACGGCAGGCGCGGGTCACAACCGGGATCAGGAGTTGTGCGGGTCCATCAGGTGGCCGAGGAGTTCCTGCTTGGTCCGCAGGTAGAAGGCGTTCTCCTCATTGGCCTCGACGACGATGGGCACGCGCTCCTTGATGGAGAGCCCGTAGCTCTCCAGACCGACAACCTTCTTGGGGTTGTTGGTCATGAGGCGCATGTTGCGCACACCGAGGTCCACGAGAATCTGCGCGCCTACGCCGTAGTGGCGGAGGTCCGGCGGGAAGCCGAGCTGGCGGTTCGCCTCCACGGTGTCCGCTCCGCTGTCCTGCAGGGCGTACGCCTTGATCTTGTTGTGCAGGCCGATGCCGCGGCCCTCCTGGCGCATGTAGAGGAAGACACCCTTACCTGCCTCAGCGATGGCCTTGATCGCCATCTCGCGCTGTATGCCGCAGTCGCACCGCAGGCTGCCGAACACGTCACCGGTGAGGCACTCGCTGTGGACGCGAACGAGTACGGGCTCCTTTGTTCGGACGTTGCCGAACA
>JAPOOH010000223.1 GCA_026713505.1 Chloroflexota bacterium
GATGCCCTTCCTGCGCGAGTGGAATGAGAAGTATGCGGACCGCGGCCTCACGATGATCGGCGTGCACACGCCCGAGTTCGACTTTGAAAAGATAACGGAGAATGTGGCCGCGGCGAACGAGGAACTGGGCGTCGTCTGGCCCGTCGCGCAGGACAACGATTTCGGCACCTGGCGCTCCTACAACAACCGCTTCTGGCCCGCGAAGTACCTTATAGACGCGGACGGAATTGTCCGGTACACGCACTTCGGCGAGGGCGCGTACGACGAGACGGAGCACCACATCCGCGCGCTGCTCGAAGAGGCAGGCAACGACGTGTCGGACATCGCCGCAGGCGAGGACACCGGGCCTACGTTCGACCTGCGGGCGCGCGGGACCTCCGCCCTGGACCGGCAGACGCGCGAGATCTACGGCGGCTGGCAGCGCAACGCCTCTACCACCGGGTTGTATATCGCGCATCCGCAGTACTACGACGGGCAGGGCCTGACGCAGTTCTACCGCGACCCGGGCAACCACTTGAACCAGGTGTTGTATCTGCACGGCTCCTGGCGCTCCGACCTGGAGGCGATAACCCACGGCAGGGAGACGGAGGACTACGAGGACTACATCGCGCTCCGCTTCTTCGCTCGTTCCGTCAACATAGTCGTGGACCTGGAGGAGGGAGTGGAGCCGTTCGAGGTGGAGGTCACGCTCGCCGAGAGCCTGCCCGAGGACGCGGAACCGAACACGGAGCTGGCCTACCGTCCGCTGACCGAGGAGGAGGCGGGGGAGCACATCGTCATCGAGGACGGGCGCAGCTACTTCGTGGTGGACGAACCGGACCTGTACAACGTTATCTCGCTGCCGGAGTTCGGCGACGCAGATCTGAAGTTCTCATCGAACTCCCCGCACTTCGCGCTCTTCGCGCTGACGTTCGGCTCCTACGACGAGGTCTACTAAGGGACGGGGATGCGAAGCCTGCGCCTGCATGCAGCTCTCCCCGGCTTGCTCGTCGCCGCATGCCTTGCGGTGGCGTGCTCGTCAGAGTCCACTCCGGGGCCCAGTCCCACTCCTACGCTCCCCCCGACCGCGACGCCGACGCCGGCCCCGACTCCCACTCCCTCGCCGGCGCTGCCCGCGTTCGGAGCGTCCGGGAATGCGGGCGGACAGGTCGGAGACAGCGCCTCCGAGTTCACCGGCATAAGCCAATGGCTGAACAGCGAGCCGCTGACGATGGAGGAGCTGCAGGGGAAGGTGGTGCTGGTCGACTTCTGGACGTACATCTGAATCAACTGCAGACGTACCGTGCCGTACTTGAAGGACTGGAACACGAAATACGCCGGAGACGGCTTCACGATCGTTGGCGTGCACACGCCGGAGTTCGATGTCGACAAGGTCACCGCGAATGTGGTCGAGGCATCGGCCAAGCTGGGCGTGGTGTGGCCCGTCGCGCAGGACAACGACTACCGCACGTGGCGCTCCTACAACAACCGCTTCTGGCCCGCGAAGTACCTGGTCGACGCGAACGGCGTCATCCGCTTTACCCACTTCGGCGAGGGCGCCTACGCGCGGACCGAGCACCACATCCGCGCACTGATGGCGGAGGCGGGGCACGACGTGCCGGACGTTCCCATCGGGATGCAGGAGTCCTAGCACGATGCGAACAATGCGTCTTCCTATCGTCGTCGGTGCGGTTCTTGCGTCCCTGCTCGTTGCCGCGTGCTCTCCCGAGCCGACGCCAACCCCTACGGCAACGCCCACAGCCACACCCGAGATGCAGGAATGGAACTCGATCCTCGGCACGACGCTTCTGCGCACGGGAACACAGCGCGTGGCATTCCTGCTTGCCACGAGCACCGAGTTCGTCCGCGTGCCTGAGGCGACCGTTACCACGACGTTCCTGGACGGCGATGCCGAGGGCGAGACTGCAACCGCACAGTTCCACGAGTGGCCTTTCGGCACCCGCGGTTCCTACGTGATGCAGTTGACCTTCCCCCAGACCGGCATGTGGCGGCTCCTCATCCAGGGCGAGGGCGGCGAAGCGACGCTGGACGTGCAGGTGGATGAGACGTCCATCGTGCGGGACATCGGGGAGATAGGCCTCTTCAGCAACACCAAGACGCTGGAGAGCGAGGACGGAGACCTCACGCGCATCACGTCCCACTACCGGCCTGACCCGGCCCTCTACGAGGTCACGGTCGGAGAGTCGCTGTTCAGCGGCAGGCCGTCGGTGGTGGTGTTTGCGTCGCCGGCTTTCTGCACGACGCCGACATGCGGCCCGCAAGTCGAGACGGTGACCGAGCTTCGTGAGGCGTACCCGGACGCGGCGGACTACATCCACGTCGAGGTGTACGACAACCCGCAGGAGATCCAGGGCGACCTCACGAAGGGTGTGCTCTCGCCGGTGCTGGCTGACTGGGGCATAGACCAGGTCGAGCACTACCGGAACGAGTCCTGGACGTTCGTCCTGGGCGCTGACGGCCGCATCGCCTCGCGATTCGAGGGCTACGCCACCTTCGCGGAGCTGGAGGAGGCGCTGCAGGCCTCGCTGGCGGCCGGGTAAGGGGGCGACTTCCATCCGCATGACCGGCACGGACGAACAGGGCTGATAGCATCAGGCCACATGCTATGAAAGGCCACGTGGTGAGCGTCTTCACAAGGTCAACCCATGCCTGCTTCGGTATGCTGCTAGTCGGTGTGTGCGCTGTAGTTATCGGGTGCGCCCAGCCAACGCCAACGCCTACCCCAACCCCCACGCCGACGCCTACCCCGACGCCTACCCCGACCCTCACCCCGACGCCTACCCCAACCCTCACCCCGACTCCCACCCCAACACCTACGTCCACACCCACTCCTACCCCAACAGCTGCCCCGACACCGACGCCGACGCTTATTCCGACTTCGACACCTTCTCCGCCGGTTGGTCCCCCGCCCACATTCCAGTTGCCCGACTTCGAGTTGACGGGACGGACGGGCGGTGGACGCGGCGATATGGCGCCGGAGTTCAGCGGTATATACCAGTGGCTCAACAGCGAACCACTGACGATGGAAGGGCTGCGCGGGGAGGTCGTCCTGATCGAATTCTGGACGTACACCTGCGTGAACTGCATCCGCACGATGCCCTTCCTGCGCGAGTGGAATGAGAAGTATGCGGACCGCGGCCTCACGATGATCGGCGTGCACACGCCCGAGTTCGACTTTGAAAAGATAACGGAGAATGTGGCCGCGGCGAACGAGGAACTGGGCGTCGTCTGGCC
>JAPOOH010000224.1 GCA_026713505.1 Chloroflexota bacterium
CGATGGCCCAGTCGCGGCTGACGATCTTGCCGTAGGAGAGGCCGGTGGTGGGGTAGAGGACGGTGGCGTCGATGCCGACGTCGGTGAGGAAGACCTCCCAGCCGTCCGGGCCGACGAAGGCGCCCTTGCGGTCGCGGCGTCCGGGGGTCTCGACGAAGTGCCCGGCGTGGAGGTGGTCCAGCGGCGGGAAGAGGGAAGAGTTGAGCCTGCGGGCGGGGTGGTCGCGGAACTTGGGCGGGAGGAACTCGGCCATGGCCTGGACGTCCTCCATGATGTGCCCGTCGCCGTCGACGATTATCTCCAGGTTGGTGGTGGTCATGTGATTCCTCCCGATCGTTGTCTCAGCAGCGTTCGTGCGCGCGGATTCTAGCAGGTGCGTGAGAGGCGTGCGCCGGGGATGGGTCAGGGCCCGGCAGGCTCGCTCAGTGGCGCCTCCCGTCCGGAGAAGAGGGAGTCTATGTCCGGTTCGTCGCGCTCGTGGAGGAGCGAGATGGGGACTGCCGGAAGCGTGGTGATGCTGACGCCGACGCGAACGCCGAGTTGGATGGAGTAGCGGGCCGCGGCCTCGTTGTCCGGCGCCTGGATGATGCTGACGAAGTCGTAGGGCCCCAGCACGGCGTAGAGGCCGAGGCCGGTGACGTCCTGCACGTGCACTTCCGACGCGGCAATGGCGATGGAGTCCGGGTTCGACAGGATGGCGTGCTGTCCCTCGGGTGTGAGCTTCATCAGGAGGATGTAGTTGGCCATGGCGTTCTCCCCGCGGGCAGTTTGGGAGGATTGTACCAGCCGACGGCAGGACGCACTCCTTCACGGTGCTATCATGCCCACTGCCCCTCCAAGTGACCGCAGACGGCGCACGCGCCCCGGTCCCCTCCGCCCAGGAGCCGCCGTTGCGAGCACCCGACAGTCGCCCTGCACGAGACCGCGAGGCGATGAAGGAGAGCATCTTGACGACCGACCGTCTCAGCATCACCGTTCACACGCAGGCAGACGATGAACGCCTCTCCGCGGTGGACGACATCGTGCGGGGCTTCACCTCCGAGCCGAAGACGCTGGACCCGAAGTTCCTCTACCACGGGGAGGGCTCCGAGTTGTTCGACGAGATCACGCGGCTGGAGGAGTACTACCCCACACGCGTGGAGCGGTCGCTGCTGGAGCGCCACGGCGCCGAGATCGTGCAGAGCGTTCAGCCGTACGACATCGTGGAGTTGGGGCCGGGGAACAGCGCGAAGAGCGGGCTGCTGATAGGCCCGGCGCTGGCCGCGGGGACGCTACGGCGCTACATCCCGTTCGATATCAGCGAGGAGGCGCTGCGCGAGGGCGGAGTGTCGCTCATGGCGGCGTACCCGGAGCTGCGAGAGATCGCGGCGGTGGTCGGCGACTTCTGGCGTCACCTCCGAGAAGTGCCGCCGACAGAGGGAACGCGGCTCGCCGCGCTGCTGGGATCGACGATCGGCAACCTGCACCCGGACGAGCAGTGCGATTTCCTGTGGGAGATACGCGAGGGGATGCTCGGGCCCGGCGACGCCTTCCTCGTGGGCGCCGACCTGGTGAAGGAGACGTCCGTTATCGAGGCGGCGTACAACGACGCGAAGGGCGTGACGGCGCAGTTCAACCTCAACTCGCTGAGGGCGGTGAACGACCTGCTGGGCCTCGACATAGATACGGGCCTGTTCAGGCACCGCGCATTCTTCAACACGGAGCACTCGCGCATCGAGATGCACCTCGAGGCGCTCGCGGACGTGTCGTTCACGCTTTCCCCGAGCGGAGTCACGGTGGACATACGGGCGGGGGAGACGATCTGGACGGAGAGCTCGTACAAGTTCACGAAGGAAGCGTTCGAGGGGACGCTCGCGGCAGCCGGCTTCGCCAACGTGGAGTGGTACACGGACCCGGACGACATGTTCGCGCTCGCGCTGGCGCGGGTGTAGACAGGCACGGGAAAGGGAGGTACGCGGATGGACTTCGCCTCGCTACGCGATTCGATCCCCTGCATGGAGTCGATGAACTACATGAACGCAGGCTGGGCCGGACCGAGCCCGTCGCAGGTGGTGGAGCGGATGCGGGAGGCCGTGGAGCGCGAGAGCGCTGCGGGGCCCGCGGGGCCGGAGGGCAGGGCATTCGCGTCGTCGGTCGAAGAGGAGGCGCGCACGCAGGCGGCGGGCCTCTTCAACGTGGACCCGGCGGACGTGCTGGTCACGCACGGGACGTCCGAGGGCGTCGCCATCACGCTGCTGGGGCTCGACTGGCAGCCGGGAGACGTATTGCTAACGACGGACCTCGAACACCCCGGCATCGACTCGCCGGTTGCGGTGCTGGAGGAGCGCGGCGTGGAGGTCAGGCGCGTGGCGATGCCGCCGGACGGATCGGCGGACGCATGCGTGGAGGCGTTCCGCTCCGGCCTGGACCCGCGCGTGAAGGTCGCGGCGCTCAGCCACGTGATGTTCACCACCGGGCTGCGTCTGCCCGCGGACGAGATCGTGGCTGCGGCACATGAGACGGGCGCGCTCGTGCTGCTGGACGGGGCGCAGACGGCGGGCCATATCGCGATGGACTTCACGGCGATGGGAGTCGACTTCTACGCCTCGTCAGGGCAGAAGTGGCTGCTGGGGCCCACGGGCAGCGGCGCGTTCTACGTGCGGCCCGACCGCAGGGAGTTGCTGAAGCCGCTGTTGAGACTCCCCGGCGCGAGCTACCGGCCGGGGCTGGGCCCGTACGCGCTGGCGTCTCAGGGAGTGGCGGAGCGCGCCGGATACGCTGAGGCTGTGCGCATCAACCGGGAGCTGGGTCCGGAGCGCGTCGAGGAGCACAACTGCGGGCTGGCGGAGGCGCTGCGCGCCGAGCTGTCCGGCATCGACGGGGTGCGATTCAACGGACCCGCCGACGGTCCGACCGCGTGCGCCATCACCGTTATCAGCGTGGAGGACTGGGAGCCGCCCGCGTTCGTCGAGGCGCTGTGGGAGCGGTACCGGGTGGTCGCGCGCCACGTGGGGCATCCGCCCGGCGTGCGCATCTGCACGGCGGGCTTCAACGACGAGAGCGACGTGGAGCGCGCCGTTGCGGCGATAACGGAGCTGGCGGTGCGCTAGGGGGGCGTCATGCCCCCCATCGTCTCAGGAGACGCCCCGTGACTCGACAGGCTCACCACGAACCGGCGTGCCCGAGAGAATGTTGTGCGCTGAAGCGCGGCCTCCGCCTCTGCTTCACCCGACATGACAGCATCGCCCATCTCCTGCTCAGAAGGGGGCGGCGATGGCGGCTGGCAGGCTCACCGGCACGCCGTATTGGCCCTCAGTGGCGTCCACCTCGTAGCGGGAGCATGAACCGCTGCTGCGCACGTCGAAGCGCCACCGCATCTCGTAGTCCGAGATTCGGTACGTCTCCGCGTCCAGCGTGATGCTGATACCGAGCGTGGTGCCGTTCGCCCACGCTGGAGGCGGGACGCCTTCGAGCGTTCCGTTGAGCGTGACCGTCCGTTCCGATTGCTGCGCCACGGTGAGTTCTCCGGGTCTGGCGTGCGTGATGACGTTGAGCAGCATCTCGACGGGATCGGTAAAGCCCTGCCGCCAGTACGTGATGTCGTAGACCTGGCCCAGGCTGCCCGACCTCCATTCGCCGACGATGTGGCGCCAGCCGGTCCAACCCGTGCCCGGTTGGTTGATGAGGAAGATGTCCGCCGAATTGTTGTCGAAATGGACGACCGACGGGTAGCCGCGGACGAACCCGCCGATCTCATGGAAGCCGGAGAAGATGTGGTCGCAGCCGCCGCCCGGCCACCGGCCGCGGATGCGGAAGCGCGCCGAGCCCGCTTCCAGCAGCGCGGCGTAGGCGCGCTCGGCGAGGCGGACGGCATCGTCCTCCGGCGGTGCCTGGTCAGGAATCGGATCGATCAACTCGTCCGCGAAGACGATGAGCCGCTGTACCTGTGGGATGGTCATGCCGGGGAGCACGAGCGGGTCCGCGTAGAGGCGCAGCATGGCTTCGTCCGATGCGCTGAGGGACGGCAGCCGCAGCGCGGCGTTGACTGCCATGACGCTGGAGGTGACGGGACGGTGGTGCATGTCAGCGAGCGCGTGGAGCGCTTCGTGGAGGGTGACGTGTTCGATCTCGTCGCGTAGTTGTTCCCGGCTACGGATGCGGGTGTTGAGCCACACGCTCAGGGCGGCGCTCGTTATCCTGCCGTCCTCGAAGCCGTCCGGCCCGGCACAGCCGGCCGCGTCTCCGCAGTAGGTGGGGAACCCGGCGCGCCCGCTCCAGCTCTGGGGAACGCCGACGAATGCCCGGAGGGTTGCCTCCTCGACCGTGTCAACCCACTCGAAGTCGAGGTTGAGCAGCGCAGAGAGTTGGTCGAGTGTCTCCTTCAGTACCTGGATGTAGAGTTCGTCGCCTGAAGGGTGGACCCAAACGCGCACCGTCTCGTCCTGGTCCCACTTGGTCACGGTCGCAGACGTCCATCCGCCGCAGCCGCCGAGGAAGTCGTTCTCGTAAGTCGCCTCGCGAAGCGGCCTCTCGCTGAAGCATTCCCAGATGTCCCGTTGAACACCCAGGATGCGCTCGGGCACAGTGACCGAGTTCGAGATTGCGTGGTCGCCGAGCACGGCGCGCAGTTCCACGCCCATCGGCACTTCCAGGCGCGCCGTGCCCTCGACGGGGCCGAAACCGTCAGCCAGCACGAGGCCGTCCAGTTGGCCGCCGCAGCCACTCAGCGGTCCGCCGTTCATGCGGCACTCGAGCGAGGCGACGGGGGGGTCCTCCGCGGGGCTGTAACCGTCGTTCTGGAGGGCCACGGAGAGCTCGACCGCTGCCGTGCCGTCCTGACGGTAACCCAGGACGTCTACGAGGACGTCGAGCACGAACTCGACCTCGGGCTTCTCCGGCACGGTGACGCGCCTGGCGACGACGTTGCGCTCGCCGAATCGGTAGCCGTCGTCGTCCGCTCCGGCGTAGGCCGTGAGGTCGGTTGCGCCCTGCGGGAGCGTGAGAGTGAGCGTGGAGCCAGCGCTGTCGCCCGGGGGGACGGAAGCAAGCGTGGTGTCCGCACCGCAAGGCGGCGTGTCGCGAGTGCAGCGGACGCCGACCATAAGTGTGCCGCTCGGGGCTACGCCCTGATTCGACACGCGCAGGGAGACTTCCACGATGCCGCTGCCGTCGTGCCGGTAGCCGGTCGTGCTGGTCCGTGCGACGGTGGTTACCAGGTCGACGTACTCGACCTGGATGGAGGCTGCCGCTGCGTTGTCGTGCGTCCACGCTTCGACCGACGCGGTTACTGCATCGAGGGTGAGGTCGTATGCGCCGCTGGGAATGGGCAAGCTGAGGCTGGCGGTCTCGCTCGCGCCGGGCTCGATGCGTTGGACGACGGCTGCGAGTTCGTCGCCGCCGGGGATCCCGTCTCCACCCGTGCGCGGCGTCCACTCGGCAGTGAGCGTGACGTCCTCAGCCACGAGGTCGCCGTTGTTGGTGACGACCGCCTCGAATACGGTCACGCTGCCTTCGGACACGGAGTAGTCGGGCAGCAGTTCCAATGAGAGGTCTGCGACCCGTACGCTCACGTTCTCGACGTGCCGCGCCTCGCCGACGGCGAAGGCCACCTGGTGCTCGCCGGGCGAGAGCGAGCGTTCGATGGCGAGTTCCGCCGTCTCACTGCCCGGGAGGCGCTCGATGCGGTGTGCGGCCTCGGGTGCACCCCCGTCGATGGCGGCGTGGACGTCGACGGACTCACCGGCCGTCTCGCCGACGTTGGTGACGTTCAACGAGAAGACTACGTCAACAATGCCTTCGCCTTCGCTGGTGAATGACGCGCCGCCGTATTCGATGGCATAGGCGGCGGGGACGGGCGTCTGGGTGGGCGTGGGTGTTGCCGTCGGCGTGGGGGACGGTGTCGGGCTGGGGGTTGCGGTTGGGCTCGCGGTAGGCGTGGGCGTCGGCGCGGGAGCGCAAGCCGCCAGCGCCAGGACGGCGACGGCACATGCGAACGCTGTCAGCGTGGTGTGTATGAAAGGGCGAATCGGTGGCACTGCCGCATTCTCCCCTACGTCAGGCTGCTCCATATCGGAGCGAGTCAGGGGGCGTCACCGGTCGAGCCTGAAAGAGTAGAGGACAGTATCGAGGTCCTGCTCTACTTCCAGGAAGCCATCGTATGGAGCCAAGCCAAGGAACCGGTACCAGCTCTGACCATCCCTGATCGCAAGATTGCGTTCATAGTAGAAATACCCGTCGCCGTCCGTCGCCTCAAAGTCGAACTCCCATGCCTGAGAGCCACCCTGATGGCAGACCGAGCGCACGTCGGTTGTCGAAGCGTAGGTCCAGCCTTCCCACCCAACGAGAGCCTCAAGGAAAAGGTCGATGCCATCGTAGGGGTAGGCGACCTCTTCAATGTAGACTTCCATCCACGGATACGGTGCTTCCCTGACGACAGCGTGATAAGCCGGGTCGTCCGGGTAATACGTTCGGTCGTATTCAACGCCACGAGGCAGGCGTACGGTCCATCCGTTGGGATGAGAGAAGGACGTTCCGTTGAGGAGAGGAGGGGTGGGCTGGCAGATGCGCTCGCCGTTGGCCAATCGGTTCACCAGGGTGTTGCTCAAGGGACTGCCGAACCCGACCCCGGACGAGTAGAAATCCTTGGCGACGAGGATACCGGCGAGTTCTCCGGTGGCGGTTATGAGAGGCGCGCCGGAGTCTCCGGGGTTGATATCGGCGGTTATCTGGATGCGGCTGCTGGTGATACGGTGAGGCTCCACGAGAGCGGATACGATCCCTGTTGAGACCTCCAGGTAGCCCGACGGGTATCCCAGTTTGCTCACAGGTTCACCGATCCTGATGCTGGAGTTGGTTGCGAGCCGAAGGGGAGTCAACCCGGACCGCGGGACCTTGAGTATGGCGACGTCTCGTCCCAGGTCCTCTCCCAGCAGCCTTGCTTGCACCTCCGACCCGTCACTGAAGGTGACGACGATGGACGTTGCGTCTTCCACCACGTGAAACGCTGTAGCTATCAATCCGTCCTCTCGTACGACGACGCCTGACCCCCAGCTGAGGTTGGTGCTGACGCCGACCACACTGGGAGTGACCGCGGCGATGATGTCGGCTGGGCTGAGCGTGGGAGTCGGGGTAGCCGCGGGTCTTGGTGTGGGCGTGGGCGTGGCCGTCGGCGTGGGTGTTGGGGTCGAGGTAGCGGTCGGAGATGGAGCGGGTGTCGGCTCGGGAGTGGGTGTCGGGGCCGGAACTGGTGTCGGAGTCGCTGTAGCGGTGGGGGTTGGTGTAGGCGTCGGCTCAGGAGTGGGCGTGTGCGTAGGAGTGGGAGTCGGGGTTGGGCTTGCACATGCAGCCACGAGGAGCGCGAGTACCGCCAGCAACAGGACTGAGGCATGGCGCGCCCGGGTAAGGCCCTTCCATGAGACGCGCAGGCCCGCAGAACCGGCTACCGCTGTAGCACCTGGAGTGCGTTTCCGAGAGGCGAGTCGGCGCGGACGGTTCACGCGAGACCAAGCTCCTTCTCAGTGGCGGTGAGCGAGTTCTCGAAGATGTCGGCCATGTCGTCGATCTCCTCCGCGGTGACGCAGAGCGGAGGGGCGAAGAAGACCTGGCGCGTCGCGCGGGTGTAGAGCCCACCGTCCATCAGCCTCTGGTTGAGCGATTCGACCGCGCCGGGAGTCTCGGAGAGGAGCGTCTTCGCGTCCTTGTCGGATACGAGCTCGACGGCGCACATGAGGCCGAGGCCTCGCACGTCACCGACGGTCGGGTGCTCGCGCATCGCTTCCAGCCGAGCGAGGAGGCGTTCGCCCATCCGCTCCGAGTTGCCGTTGAGGTCCTCCCGCTCCATGATGCCGACGTTCGCGAGGCCCGCGGCCCCGCCCGCCGGGTGCCCGCCGTAGGTGATGCCGTGGCGGTAAGTCGTCTCCGGTCCACCCTGGAACTCGGTGAATATGGCGTCCCGAACGACGCATGCGCCGACGGGGAAGTAGCCGCTGGTGATGCCCTTGGCCATCGTCATCATGTCCGGTACGACGTTCCAGTGCTCGATGCCGAACCACCTGCCGGTGCGGCCCCAGCCGGTGATGACCTCGTCCGCGATGAGCAGCACGCCGTGGCGGTCGCAGATGTCGCGGAGCATCGGCCAGTACTCGGCGGCGGGGATGGCGACGCCGGCGGAGAAGGAGACCGGTTCAGCGATGACGGCGGCGACCGTCTCCGGCCCCTCCTCCAGGATGATGTCCTCGACGGCCTGCGCGCAGCGGACACTGAACTCGGACGGCGAGAGCGACTCGTCCTCGCGGCGGTAGTAGGCGGGCTGGGGCGCGACGCGGAAGTTGTCCGGCAGGATCTCGTCGTAGGAGGGGCGGTCGAGGTAGCCGGAAGTGGAGACGCTGAGCGCGCCGCGCGTGGTGCCGTGGTAGGAGCCGTCTCGTCCGATGAACTTGCGCCTGCCGGGCTCGCCCCGGTTGTAGTGGTAGCGGTAGGCGACCTTCAGGGCGGTCTCGACAGCCTCGGAGCCGCCGCTCGTGAAGTAGACGCGGTTGAGGTCGCCCGGTGTGTGCCAAGCGACTTTGGCGGCGAAGCGCGCCACGGGCTCAGACCCGTACTTGAACGTGTTGGCGTAGTGCAGCCTGCCCAGCTGCCCCGTGACAGCGTCCACGATCTCCTGCCGCCCGTGACCGACGTTCACGAGCATGAGCCCGGCCACGCCGTCGTAGCCCCACTTGCCATCCGACGTCCTGACGCGGACACCGTCGCCCTCGTCCATGAACGTGACGCCGTTCTCGGCGAGGTCGGCCCAGTCCTGGGTGGGCATCCAGAGGTGATTGAGCGCTGCATCCTGCAGTTCGTCGTGCGGGTTGGTGGTCATGGCATGCTCCTAGGGCCCCTGCTCACCGGCGGGGCGTCCGAGTTGGGGCCAGGCGGCGGGCGCCGCCGCGGCCTCCAGCCGCTGGTCGATGGGCAGGCCCTCGTCCCACCTGGAGGCGATGATGCGTCGTCCGTTGACGCTGTCGGCCTCGTTGGAGGCGAGCCAGGCGATGGGCGCGCGCATGACGTCCGGCTGGATGAGGGCGTCGCGGTCGCGCGCGGCGTCGTCCGAGATGAAGGTGGTGTTCGTGGCCCCGCCAGGGATGAGGACGTTCGCGGTGACGCCTGAGCCGTCCAGCTGCTTGGCGATGATGGCGATGAACGATTCGTGCGCGGACTTCGACGGGCCGTAGGGGAGGTTGCGGATCATGGTGTCGAGGCTCGTGGTGACGCCCACGATGCGGCCCCAGCCCTGCTCCCGCAGGTGGCCGACGGCGGCGCGTGCCATGAGGAACGGGCCGCTGGAATTGACGCTGATCGCGTGCAGCCACTCCTCCGGCGGCAGCTCCCAGAAGCCGCCCGTGCGGTGAGTGGGGACTCCCGCGTTGTTCACGAG
>JAPOOH010000225.1 GCA_026713505.1 Chloroflexota bacterium
GTAGGAGATCCACATGTTGTAGCGGTCGAAGAGGCGCGGCCCCCAGAAGTCCTCGTCGGCGCGGAGTGTGCCACGCAGTTGGTACATGGCGAACGGGATCCAGGTCGCCCCGGTCTCGATGAAGCCCCAGCGGAGGTCGGGGAAGAGCTCCGGGACCTTGTTCGAGACGAGGTTGCGGAACGCCACGACCGGCGGGATGCGCCCGTGGGTGAAGGTGTGGCTGCGGCTCACGTCGATGAGGTAGTTGAGGGCGGGAGCGCCCTGCCCCTGGTGGATGCAGATGGGGAGGCCAAGCGACTGCGCCTCCTCGTAGACAGGGAAGAAGTACGGGTCGTCCAGCGTCTTGTCGCCCTCGATGCCGCGGAAGAAGACGCCGCATGCGCCGTGCTCCTTGCCGAAGCGCAACTCGCTGATGGAGGCGTCGATGTCGCGGAGCGGGGGAATGACTACGTAGCGGATGCGGTCTTCCGCCTTCGCCCAGACGTCGGCAAGGTATCGGTTGTAAGCCTTGCAGAGCTCAACCTCGTAGGCGGCGTCGTGGGTCAGGTAGGCGAGGAAGAGCGTGGGGTAGACGACCTGGGTGTCGACGTTCGTGGCCTGCATGTCCTCGAAGCGCGTCGGCAGGTCCAGCAACTCGCGCGCCTTCCTGTCGACGCGGTCGCGCACGTTCGCCTGCACGGTCGGTGTGACGAGGAAGTTACCGCCGCGTCCGGCAGGGCGCGGGTAGATCTGGCCGTCTATCAGCCACATGTGGTCGACGCGGCCGTAGAGCGTGTCCTCCGGCACCTGGACGACGACAGGGCGGCGCTTGTGCCAGTCCGGGTCCAGAAAGTCCCACATCTCAGGCGGTTCGGCGATGTGGGTGTCTGCGTCGACTACACGTGCCATGGTGGACCTCCTCCGTGTCCCTCTGATGTGCTCTCAATCAGGAGAGTATGTTCTCCCTGCGGACGCCGGTCAAGCACGGCAGCTTCGCCACCCGGCGCCGTTACTCGCGCCATTCGGCGAGCGCGTCCCACTTCGGTTCGAGGCCCAGGCCGGGGGTCTCCGGCATCGCCGTCCAGCCCTGCTGCGGCCCAACGCAGCCGTCGAAAACCATCTCGCCGCACTTCCACATGACGTAGTGGTACTCGATGCGCCAGCCATTCGGCACGGCAGCCTGCAGGTGCATGTTGTGGTGCGGCCAGCCCCCGCCGTTGGCAATCGGCAGGTTGAATGCCTGCGCCAGCGCCGCGAACTTCATCCCCTCCGTGTAGCCGCCGCAGTAAACGACGTTGGGCTGGAGGATGTCGATGGACTGGTGCACGAGCAGTTCGCGGGCGCGGAAGCGGTGCCCCTCGTTCTGCCCGGCGGAAAGGGGGATGCTGGTGCGCATGCGCAACTCGTGCAGCAGGGGTGCGTCGTTCCCCCAGACCGGCTCCTCGAACCATTCGACGTTGCATTCCTCGACGGCCTTCGCGAGCTTGAGGGCGTTGTTGAACTGGAACATGTAGTTGGCGTCCATGGAGAGTTGGACGCCGGGGCCGATGGCGTCCCGTACGGCGTGAACGCGGTCCGAGTCCTCGCGCCAGCCCTGGTGGTCGCCCGCGACGCCCACCACCATCTTCAGCTTGCCCTCGCCCTGCGCGACGAAGTCCCGCGCGACCTGCACGAGCTGCTCCTCCGAGTACTCCGGCAGGCCGAACGTGATGTATGCCGGGACGTTGGGCTGCGCGCCGCCGAGCAGGCGCCAGACCGGCACGCCCAGCGCCTTTCCCTTGATGTCCCACAGCGCGATGTCGATGGCGCTCAGGGCGCTCGACCAGACGCCGGTCTGGGAGCGCGGGTTGTGCTCGACGTAGCAGAGGTGCCATATGCGCCCCGTGTCCATCGGGTCCATGCCGGTGACGAGGGGGCCGA
>JAPOOH010000226.1 GCA_026713505.1 Chloroflexota bacterium
GAAATGGGGCAGGGCGGCTCGCACGCCGTGGTAGACGCCGTAGAGGTTCAGATTGATAACGTGGTCCCACGCCTCGTCGGACATCTCATGGATCTTCTGGCGCACTCCAGTGCCCGCGTTGAGGAAAACCACGTCCAGCCCGCCGAAGCGGTCGATGGCAGCGCTCACCATCTCCTCGCAGACGGCCTTCTGCGACACGTCGCCGAGCAGGAAATGCGCCTCGCCCCCGTCCGCCTCGATGAGACGATCGGTCCGCGGGTCGCCCCGTTCCGCGATGTCAGTGCAGACCACCTTCGCGCCCTCGCGCGCGAAGAGTCGCGACGTTGCCCTGCCGATGCCGCTCTCGGCGCCGGTCACCACCGCCACCTTCCCAGTGAGCCTGCCGAGCCCGGCCCCCATCCGTAGGTGTTCGCCAGCGTTATTCGTCATCGGCTCTCCCTCCAGCGTCGTCCGCGCCAAGTCTAGCGCAAGCGCGGAGGGGGCGCGTCAGGCATGCGTCGTCACAAGGAGGATGCGTGATTCAGGGATGAATGGTTGGCTGGGGATGATGGATTCGAACCATCGTTACCTGATCCAGAGTCAGGCGGCCTACCACTAGCCGAATCCCCAGCGGGAGACTTCTATGATAGCAAACCGGCTATGGGTTGCGCCTACAGCGCCGTCAGGGCGGTGCGCAGCCGAGCCACGCAGCGCTCCTTCCCCAGCACCGCCAGCGTGTCGAACAGCGGCGGCGCGGCTGTACGCCCCGTCACCGCGACGCGCACAGCTCCGAAGAGTTGCCCCGTCTTGACCTCCAGCCGCTCCGCGAGTGCCCGGTATGAGGCTTCCAGCTCGGCGACGCTCCAGTCATCCGTGCCATCTGCCGTTGCGAGCGCTGCTTCGAGCGCATCGCGCGCACCATCGGCATCAAGCCCCTTCGGCACGAGCAGAGCGGGGTCGTAGTGGAGACGCTCCTCGAAGAAGAACGAGAGCATCTCAGGCGCCTCTGAGAGCCGCTTCAGCCGCTCGCGCTCGAGCGGTACGATGGAAGCGAGGTACTCTCGGTTCACGGGAAGTGCGTTGGCGGGGAGCCCGTGCTCAGGGTCCTCCAGCCACGGCACGAGTGCGTCGGCCAGTACGGCGTCGTCCATGTCCCGGATGTAGAGGCCGTTGAACCAGTCCAGTTTTTCGATGTTGAATACTGCAGGGTTCGCGAGGATGCGCTCGGGCGTGAAGTGCTTGACCAGGTCGTCCTTCGAGAACACCTCGCTCGATTCGTCGAGCGACCAGCCGAGGAGCGCGAGGAAGTTGACCAGCGCATCGGGCAGATAGCCCATCTCTCGGAACTCCAGGACAGAGGCTGCGCCGTGGCGCTTGCTCAACTTGGAGCGGTCCGGCCCCAGGATGAGCGGGAGGTGGATGAGGCGCGGCATTTCGTAGCCGAACGCCTCGTAGAGCAGGCGGTGGCGCGGCGCGCTCGGCAGCCATTCCTCCGCCCGCATCACATGCGTTATCTCCATCAGGTGGTCGTCGACCACGTTGGCGAGGTGGTAGGTCGGGTAGCCGTCCGATTTCAACAGGACGAAGTCGTCCAGCAGCGCGGCGTCGAACGTCACCTCTCCGCGGACGAAATCGTTGACGGTGATATTGCCCTCCTCCGGCATCTTGAAGCGGACGACTGGCTTCGCGCTCGGGTTCTCCTCTCGCGCCTGCCTGGCCCCTTCCAGCTCGCGGCAGCGGCGGTCGTAGCCGGTCGGCTGGCGCGCCTGTTGCCGTGCCTTCCGCACCGCGTCCAGCCGCGCCGGCGTGCAGTAGCACTCGTACGCCTTTCCCTCGATGATCAGGCGTGCCGCGTGCTCCTTGTAGATGTCGAGCCGCTCCGACTGCACGTACGGCCCGTGCGGCGTCTGCGAGCCCGGCCCTTCGTCCCAGTCGAGGCCGAGCCACCTGAGGGCATCCAGGATCGTCTCGACCGAGCCGGGAACCAGGCGTGCCTGGTCGGTGTCCTCGATGCGCACGATGAACGTGCCGCCGGTGTGGCGCGCGTACAGCCAGTTGAAGAGTGCCGAACGGATGTTGCCGACGTGCGGATCGCCGGTCGGGCTCGGTGCGTACCGGACGCGGACGGTCATGTGTCAGCTCTTGGTCGACGGGAGGAACGGCGCGAGCTTGTCCATGAGCGAGGAGAGCGTTCGCGTCTGTATCCAGACGTCGCCGCTACCCGTGAACTTCAACACCAGCCCTTCGCCGCCGGCGATGAGCGAGCCGAGGCCGCCGACCTTGCCGACCGAGTACTGCACGTTATCAGTGAAGGCGACGACGTGTCCCGTGTCCACGACCAGTTCGCTGCCGGGCTGGATGGAGAGCTTTTTGATAGCGCCGTAGGAGTTGACGTGCACGGTGCCTTGCCCGCCCTCGGTGTATGCGCGCAGGAAGAAGGTCTTCTCCCCGCTGAACATGCCCTTCATCCCCTGGAACTTGGCATCCGTGTACACATTCTCCGTGCACGCGAGGAAGGAGCTGCCCTGGATGAAGAGGTTCTGTCCCACCTGCAGTTCGTGGGAGATGATGTCACCCGGCGTGGGCGGCGCGAGGCTTATCCAGCCGCCGCCGGACCCTGCGGTGAATGTGTTGAGGAAGAACGACTCGCCGCCCAGCATCCGCTTGAAACCGCCGAACAGACCACCGCCACCACCCATGCCCGTCCGCATGTCCAACCCCTGCTGGGCAGCCATCGCACCGGGCTCCGCCTTAATCGACTCTCCGGGGGAGAGCTCTGCTGTGAGCATCGTGAAACTGGGGTCGAACTCTATCGTCGTCCTCATACGTTCGTGTCCTCCTCCATTCCTCGCGGATGGGTGTGCCCCCTGAAACCAGTCTATCACCCGTGCTCCGCGGCCCCACGACGTCTGCGTTGCCAAGACAGACCAAGACTCCATGGGCGCCTGAGTCTTGGGATCCTGGTCGGGTTCTCGTGAGTGAACGGGCAGGCGGTTCTGGACCAACACACGGGTTGCCGCGCCAGCGTTGTTGCCAGCGTCACTTGCTCCTAATATAGGAGGACTGCCCAGGCCGTCGCATCCGATCGATACGGCGACCGTTGCAGGCGGACCTCACAAGACGCCTCTCGTCCAGGAGCGTGCGTGGCTGACCCTCCGGACCGACAAACAGGAACCGCTGAACCAGCGCCCGGCGCCGGCAAGGTGAGAGCCTGGGGCTCGCTCGCCTTCACCGACTTCCGGTGGGTGCTCGTCAGTTTCGTTGTCGGCTTCATGGGATTCCAGATACGACAGGTGACGAACCTCTGGGTGATCTATGAGCTCACGGGCTCGACGCTCAGCATCGGCCTCCTCGGTATCTTCCAGTTTGCGCCGATGCTCACCCTCGTGTTCATCGGCGGGTCGATAGCGGATATCGTCGACCGCCGGACGTTGCTCATCCTGACGCAGACCGGCAACTTCGCGCTCGCCGGTGTCCTCGCCGCACTCATGCTCACGGACAACATGCAGGTCTGGCACATCTACATGACCACACTGGTCACCTCCGCGGTGAATACATTCGAGGGACCCGCGCGCATGGCGATGCTGCCCCGTCTCGTACCGCGCACGCACATGATGAACGCGATCACTATGAATCAGGCGGCCCGGCACGCCTCCATGCTCATCGGCCCCGCCATCGGAGGGCTGCTCATCGGCCTGGTGGGGCCTGGCTGGACGTACGCCGCGGTATTCGTGGTTTTCATCCCCACGGTCGGCGCGCTGTTCCTGGTCAGCCCGATGCCTCCCGACGCTTCAGCCGGACGGCGGCGCATGGACGTGAGCTCCATGCTCGCGGGCTTTCGCTTCGTCTTCAGCACGCACGTGATACTCGTCATGATGCTGTTGGATATCGTTGCGATGTTCTTCACGCATCATCGGGGCCTCATGCCCGTGTTCGAGGAGATACTGAACGCCGGCGAGTTCGGCTACGGTCTGCTGTTCTCGGCCCCAGCAGCGGGTTTCCTGCTCGGTTCCGGAGCGCTTCTGCTCCTGGGCGATTTCAAACACAAGGGTGCGATAGTGGTGGGCTCCTATGCCGCCTATCTCGCTTCCATGACGATGTTTGCCCTGTCGACCAACTTCCTGTTCTCCCTTGCGGCGCTCGCGCTGGTGGGCGCAACGGACGGCATCGGCGCGATCATGCGCTCAACCATTGTGCAGATGGCGGTACCGGACGACATACGAGGCCGCACGACCGCGGTGCTGCAGCTCTCCAACCGGGGTGGCCCGTCTCTGGGGCAGGTGATCGTCGGCGCGATGGCGGCGGCCATCCTTGCACCGAACGCTCTGCTCGTGGGTTCAGCCATCGGCGCTGCGACGCTGATCATCGCATTGCTCGCCGTACGCGACCTGGTGCGGTACCAGAACTGACACACCGTGCTTCCATGGCGAAGGGGCAGCGCCGCTCTGCACTCCTCAGCCATACCCCACCCCAATGGTTCACCCTCACCGCGCGCTGAAGCGCGGTGCGCTCTCCCCTCAAGAACGGGGGGGAGGGCATACCCGAGCCTCCGGCAACGGAAGTCTCGTGGTAGTACAATCGCGCTTCGAGCAGAGCGCATTCCTAGTGTTAGACCGGGAAGGGGGAACGATGGCCTCAGTCAGCGCAGTCTCCACTGAACCCGAGGTACGCGACCATGTGGCGGCTGGAGCCGTCATCGCCAGCCATACGCTGCAGCACCTGTACGGACACGCGTTCTGGGTCATCCTTCCAACCATCTACGCAGCACTGGGACTCAACCCGATCACGGCGGGGCTGATCGGAACAGTCCGGAGCGTCGGGAGCGGAGTCTCCTCGACGGTGGGCGGCTTCCTGGTGGACCGCCTGCAGCACCGACGTCTCATGATCCTGTATCTGAGCCTTGGCGCCATGGGGCTGGGGTACTTTCTGGTGGGAGCCGCGCCGACCTACGTGCTGATACTGGCCGCGCTGGGAGTGGCGTCGGTGGCCGGGTCGATATGGCATCCCACTGCGCGCGGCCTGCTCTCCCAGATATACCCCCGACGTAGAGGGTTCATGATCACGGTCGACCGGTCTGCCGGGTCGATAGGCGACACCGCCGGCCCGCTCCTTGCGGGGTTCCTCCTGGCGTACCTGCTCTGGCAACAGATATTCCTTGCAGCGTTTCCGCTGGCGATCCTGATCATGTTCTTCCTCTGGACGCTCCTCCGCCGGTCGGAAGCGTTCCAGAACGTTGGAGCACGTTCGAGAGGCCAGTCCCGTCCGCTCGGCACGCAATTGCGCGAAATCAAGGGTCTCTTCAAGGAGAACAGCCGAATCCTCACGTTGCTCATACTCATCAAGGCGGTCGCGGGGTTCGGCCAGGGCGGCCTCTTCCTGTGGCTGCCGTTGTACCTGCGGAACTCGTGGGACATGAGCGACGCCGGTATCGGGTTCCATCTCGCCCTGCTCACAGCCATGGGCACAGTTACCAACCCAGCATTCGGGTACCTGTCCGACCGTATCGGGCGCATGCCGGTAATCGTCATCGCGCTTACCGGTAAGGTGGTGATCGCGGTGCTCCTCGCACTCTCCGGCATCGGGCTCACGTTTACGCTTCTCGTTGCCGTGATGGGGGCGTTCAATTTCGTGGTCAACCCGCTTGTGCAGACGTGGGCACTGGACATCGCTCACGGGCGCAAACTGGAAGGCTCGACGCTGGGCGTGCTGGACGGAGCGAACTTCATATTCACAGGCATAGGGCCACTGATGGTCGGCGTCGTCGTCCATTTCTGGGGGTTCGAGTCGCTGTTCTGGTACATCGCGGCGATCAGCGCGGCGGCGCTGGTGGTGGTCATGTTCACACTGCCGTTCGCGCGCGTGGGGTGGCAGAACCGCGTGTAGGCAGGCCGGCTAGAAGGTGGGGGAAGCGGCAGTACGATGCACCCGCCAGCCTGCCCGGAGAGAAGGAGGCGACCGTGGCAACAATCGCAAAGACCAAAGTCATCGACAGCGACGCCCACGTCATCGAGTCCGAGCACACGTGGGACTACCTCCACCCGCACGAGGAGCGGTTCCGTCCCAGGCTGTTCATCAACCCGGATAACCCGAACCAGGGGCACTGGGTCATCGGCGGGAAGGTGCGGGGTCATCGGAACGCAACGCCGACGCAGGAGCACCTGAAGAAGCTCTCCGCCCAGGTAGGGCGCGACCTCATCTCCAGCCAGGACTCGCGCGAACTCTCCGACGTTTCCACCCGGCTTCAGCACATGGACGAGCTGGGCATCGACATCCAGGTGCTCCACAACACGATGTGGATAGAGCCGGTGACCGATGTGCCGGAGGCCGACGTTGCCCTCTGTGGGAGTTGGAACCGCTGGATGGCCGACGTGTGGCAGCAAGCGGCAGGGCGGCTGCGATGGTGCGCCGTCATGCCGACACTCGACATCGAGGCGGCGGTCGAGCAGATCGGTTACGCGAAAGAGCACGGCGCAGCCGCAATCGCCTTGCGTCCGATGGAGCTCGGACGCACGCTTGCCGACCCCTACTTCTATCCGCTCTATGCCGAGTCCGAGAGGCTCGGCCTTGCCGTGGCCATCCACATCTCCAACGGCAGCAGCGCGATGATGCTGGCGCTCCGATCCCCGTTCGACCGCAGCGGAGGGTTTACCCCGTTCCGTATCCCGACGGTGATGGAGTGCGGGATCATCATGGCCAGCGAGGTGCCGGAGCGTTTCCCGGCGCTTCGATGGGGGTTCGTGGAGGCATCGGCGAACTGGGTCCCCTGGGTCGTGCGGGAGGTGCGCCAACGGTTCGTCGCGCGGAACCTCGGCCCACCGCCGGAGAATGTGCTCAAGCACTTCAACGTGTACGTGACGTGCGAGGTATCCGACGACATCCCCTTCGTGTTGAAGCACGGCGGCGAGGAGAACATCCTCATAGGAACGGACTACGGTCACACGGACACCTCCAGCGCGATGGACGCCATCCGCGTGTTCATGGAGATGGACGACGTGAGCGACGAGGCGAAGGCGAAGATCCTTTACGACAATCCGCGAGCGCTATACGGACTGTAGAGGCGACCCGAACACGTTCAGAGGAGGAGAGCGATGCTGGAAGCGGCGGAGAAGTTCGTAAGAGAGGTCCGCGCGCTGTGTGCCCAGGAGATGAGCGACGAAGAGCGCTGGATGCGGACTGGAGAATTCCTGCGCGACTTCGCTTCAGACCAGGCGGTGCAGGAGCATGCGAAGGACTGGCCAGCGACCGACCGGACGAGTACCGGGCGCGACAAGACCGGCAACCTGCTCTTCTATGAAGACCCGGACTACGGGTTCCTCGTCACCGCGATGGCGAAGGAGGACGGGCACCATACGACAATCCACGACCACGGTGAGATCTGGACGATGTACGGGCTGGTGCAGGGGACCGAGGAGATCAACCGGTTCCACCGCGTCCGCGACGAAGTCGTCCACGACAGCACCTTCCGCATCGAACCCGGGGACGTGGACGTTGTGCCGCCGCACCTGGCGCACCAGGAGATAACGGTCGGGGAGCGCAGCGCCGCCATCATCATCCGCAGTGAGCGGCGAGCCCGCGGGGCGGAGTTGATCCCTTACGCGCTCGAAGCACCCGCGGCGGCAACCGGGGGCTAGTTGCCCTTGGTCGCATTCGGCGTCCAGTACAACGGGGCTTCGATGGCCAGCGTCATCGGCCCGCTCGATTTCGCAGAGCGGACGGAGGAGCTGGGCTACCGGTCCTACTTCGTGCCGGAACTGGAGACGCTGCCGACGCTCGACGCCTTCACACTGCTCGCGTCCGTCGCTCAGCGCACCAGCCACATGCGACTGGGAACGGGCGTCGCCGTTTTGCCCTTCCACACTCCTTACCAGATCGCGAAGATCGCGGCCTCTATAGACGTGCTCTCAGGAGGGCGGATGGTGTTGGGGGTGGGAACAGGCGGAGTCTACAACGGCGACTTCGCCGTTGAGGGCGTGCGCGTTGAGGACCGGCGGGGAATCACTGACGAGCGGCTTGCCCTGGTGCGCAGGCTGCTCTCCGAGACGGACGTGACGCATCACGGTACGTTCCACGACATGGAACACATGACGCTGGAGCCGCGGTCCGTTCAACAGCCGCACCTGCCCATCTGGACGGGGGCGATGTGGAACGGGGGGTTCGCACGACGTCCGCTGGAGCGAACGGCGCGCTGGGCCGACGGGTTCCATCCGAACGGCATGACGCCCGAGGGTTACGCTGAAGGGAGGGCCGTTATCGAGGAGATGGCTGCTTCGCACGGCCGGGACCCGGCGGCGTTCGAGTGGTCGTGCAACATGTATCTGTGCATGGGGCAGACCAGGGACGACGCCTACCGGGAGGTGCAGGCCGCGATGCGGCAGCGATTCGGCGAGGACGCGTGGGAGATAGACCCGTCGACGCTCCCGCTCGGCACTCCGGCGGACTGCATCGAGACGCTCGAAGCGTTCGTTGATGCGGGTGTGACGCACTTCGTCATCAACGCGCTGTGCACGCCGGAGGCGCTGCTGCCGACCTACGAGCGGTTCGCCGTGGAGGTCATGCCGCGCTTCGGGGTGTGAGGGGGCAACGCCCCCAGTTGGGCACCCACAAGGGGTGCCCCTACACCAGACATCGTCCCCGCACCCCACTGGTTCACCCTCACCGCGCGCCATGGCGCGTTCGCGCGCTAAAGCGCGTGGCCCTGTCCCTCAAGGGAGAGGGGCAGGCTAGTAGGTGGCGGCGATGGCCTCCTTGAGGTTGTCGTGCGTGGCCCAGTCCGCGTCTTTCGGAATCATCGTCTGACCGGGGCGGACGCGGAAAGCCTCGGCGTTGCGGGCAGTGGCGGGCTCGGCACCTTCCCTTATGGCAGCAGCGGAGTTGAGCAGCATGCGGCGCATGGCGATGATGCCGATGTCCGTGACGCCCAGGTGCTCGCGGGTGCGGTCGGATATCTGCCCCATGCCCTCCTGCACAGAGAAGTCCTGCTCGCCGGTGCCCTTGATGCCGGTGAAGGTGAGGTGCTTCTGCTCTTCCCGGTCGATGAGGTAGTCGTTGCGCATGTTGCGCACCGGCCAGTGGGAGCCGGGGATGGTCTGCGCGTGGACGCCCTGGCCCTTGCGGAGGTCGGCGATGTGCCTGGACGAGAGCGGTTTGCCGGTGGTGCTCCACGTGAAGCACCAGCGCGCGGTGGTCACGTCATCGACGGGGACGAATGCGTGCATCATCTTCTGGTCGCCGCCACCGGGAGGAGCGGTGTAGAAGGGCATCCAGAAGAGGTTGAAGCGCCAGTAGTCCTGGGTCTCGTCGCCGGGGTACCTGCCGCCGATGATGAGGCCGAAGTCGGTCTCGAGGGCGCGCAGCTTGGGCGGGTTCTCGCGAGTGCGGTACATCTTCGTCACGTCGCCGGTGTCCTTGCCCGCATCCTGCCAGTCCTGGAGGCGTCGGTGGGAGTCCATGGCGCTGTGCAGGTAGACGGAGTGGACGGTGTCGATGCCGCCCTCAATGGCCTGCGCGTAGTTGTTCTCCTGGAAGTTCCATGAGACGTACCGATGGCCGTCCGGAACCCGGGTCCACTCGAACTCCGGCATGGGCTGCATGTGCTCCTTCGGGCCCATGTACGTCCAGAGGACGCCGCCGCGCTCCCGCACGGGGTACGCCCTGAGCTGGATCTTGTCCTTGAAGTTGCTGTCCGAGGCCTCGGACGGCATGTCCATGCACCGGCCTTCGATGTCGTACTTCCAGCCGTGGTAGGTGCAGCGGATGCCATTCTCCTCGTTACGGCCGAAGAAGAGGTCCGCGTTGCGGTGGGCGCAGAGGCGGTCGACGAGTCCGACCTGCCCGACGCTGTTCCTGAAGGCGACGAGCCGTTCACCCAGCAGGGTGACGCGGACAGGCACGCCGTCCGCCTCGGGGATGTCTTCGGTCAGGAGGAAGGGTATCCAGTAGCGGCGCATCAGCGCGCCCATCTCCGTTCCGGGACCGATGTGGGCCAATCGTTCGTTGTCCGTTGCGCTCAACATGGCGACCTCCCTTGGACGTTTGGCGTTCTCTCGATAGCGCGAGATTAGGACGATATGCTGCGCGGGTCAACCGCGCGGCGTTCATCGTGCACCCACAAAGGATGCCCCTACACCACTCCACACCTCCAGAGGGCTCTCACAGCGCAGTGAAGCGCGTTGCCCTCTCCCCAGGAGAGGAAGCAAGCCTCAGGCGAGGTTCCTGCCTCCGCAGGAACGACGGGCGCCTTCTTCACAGGAATGACGGGGCCCGTACTCCCTAGCGGCGGGCTGTGGAGTCCGGGCCCATGTAGATGCCGCGTTCCCAGGTGCGCTTGAGGGGGTCCGAAACGTGCAGCGTCATGCTGCCTATGCCGGCCAGCTCGAACTCCACGGTCTCTCCGTCCTGGAGGGGGCCGAGCCCTTCGTGGTTCGTGCCGCAGCTGAGGACGTCGCCCGTGTTGAGCGTCATGATGCTCGTGGCGAATTCGATCAGCTCCGGGACCCGGTGCTCCATGTCGTCGGTGTTGTAGTCGTGGCGGAGCTGGCCGTCGTTCCAGAAGCGGACGTGCACGTTGTTCGGGTCGGTGATCTCGTCAGCCGTGACGATCACCGGGCCGAGCGGGCCGAAGGTGTCGAACGACTTGCCCATCCAACTGCCCGCGCGCCAGGTGCGGCGTCCCTCGCCGCGCGCCGATACGTCAATCAGGCCGGTGTATCCGAATATCGCACTTGCGAAGTCTTCCCTGCTCACGTCCTTCGCCGGGCCTCTTGCGACGATGGCGAGCTCAGCCTCGTGCTGGAAGACCCAGGGGTCGGTCGTCGACGGCAGCAGGATCGTGTCGCCCGGGCCTATGACGGCGCGCGGCGACTTCAGGAACATGTTGAGCGGGCGGGGCTCGCGTTCAGCGTGCTCCCAGTAGTTGCCGATGCAGCAGAGGATCTTGCTGGGGCGGGGCAGGGGCGCGCGGAGCCGGAAGGAGCCGTCGGCGTGTGACGGCCCAGCGGCGGCGATACGCTCCAACTCTCCGCGCAGGCCTTCGAAGCCGTCGATGAGGGCTTCCATGCGGGCCTGCGGCGGCAGCGCAGCCGCATCGCCAAGAGCGGCGGTCAGTTCGGCGACGCCGCCATCGACGACCGCGCCGACGCGCCGCTCGCCGGGTGCGTCACTCGTTTCGAACAAGCAGATCTTCATGGACTTCCTCCTACGCATTCTTGCCGGGGCCGTGGTAGGGCCATCGATCAAGGGGGCCAACGGTGTCCTCGTTTGGCCACCTTGATGGCGGCGTTACGAGTGAATCAACCGATCAAGGGGGCCAACCAAGGTCCGGTCTGGCCCCCTTGGTCAGGGCGTTACCAAGGCCACGGCCTGCTTCCCGTATCAAGGAGTCCAAGGGGGCCAACAAGAAAACAAAAGTCTGCGGCCCAGCCATAGGTACCGCCTATTGCTCCATCGCTGAGGTATAAGCAGCGTCTATAGCTTGTGCAGGGAAGCCAGCCACGAGAGCAGCGTAGCAGACGCGCGTTGTACGGCGTAAGGGGCGAATGTCACCCTACACCGGTCACCCCCCCAGCGCTCGCACAATCTGCAGAGAACCCTTGCGGAGCCTCGACGCACGACCCTACGGCTGCGCTTGATGACGGCCCACTGCGCACTGCGCCAGCCTCAGCGAGAGCCAACTGTGCGAATATCCGGGGGGTCAAGTACAATCGCACCAGCGGAGAACAACAACTGACCACGCCCGTCCCGTACACCGGGTAGACGCGCGGTCAGGCACCTCGTCTTAAGGCACCATTATAGCCCATGAGTGTCCTTCCCACGTTTAAGAAAGTTCTGACCGGATGGTACGTCGTCGTGCCGGTCCTGGCCGCGCTGGGCATCGTGGCAGGTGCGTTGACGTTCACCCATGCCTCCCCCGGAAGACCCCAGGTTGGCATCATCGACATTCCGTTCACGGTTATCAGCGAGAACTCGGCGTTGGTGATCGGTGAGCTGCTCAACTACGCCCGCGAGGACGATTCCATCAAGGCCGTGGTCATCAAGCTGACCACCCCCGGCGGAGGGGCCGCCGCCAGCGAGCACCTCTATATCGAGACACGAAGGCTCCGTGAAGAGAAGCCGGTGGTGCTGGTGATGAACGGGCTGGTTGCCAGCGGCGGGTACATGATGGCGATGGGGACCAGCCATACCTTCGCCAAGCCGTCCTCCCTCGTGGGAAACGTGGGGGTAGTCTCCTCCGCCGATCCGCTCCTCCCTCCGGTGCCCGGCGAGGACGTTGTCTTCAGCGGCCCGCACAAGTTGGACGGGGCTTCGAGACGGGACTGGATCGGAATGGTGGACCAACTCAAAGAGGCCTTCGTGCAGACGGTCGTCAGCGAGAGGGGTGACCGGCTGCGCATCTCCAGGGAGGAGGTAGCGGAGGCACGACTCTACTCCGGCATAGACGCCGTGAGGCTGGGCCTGGCCGACGAGATCGGCAGCAACAGCGACGCCATCCAGAAGGCGGCGGAACTGGCGGGCATCTCCAACTTCGGCCTCGTGGACGTCAACCTTGAGCTGCAGATAGAGATATTCAGGGAGCTCGCACGGATACTCGAACCGCTGGAAGGCGAGGACGGTTCCGGCCCGGTCGACGCACTCGAGCTGCTCTTGACGGACCGTGACGGGGGAGACCCCGGGCTGGAGACATTCCTGGAGGAGAACGGCAACGGAGCGTCGGGACTCCACACGCTCAGGGAACTGGCGCTCGACCGGCAATTGAGTACAGACCAGGAGGACCCTCTGCCGGAGTTTCCCCTCGGCATAGGCTATCCAAACATCTACTACCTGTACGTGGGCCATGGCTCGTAGGCTCGCACTCCTGGCCCTGTTGCCGGTCTTCGCCGTAGTCGCTTTCGGGGTTGCCTTTCTCGTCTTCTACCGCGGAGGTTACGACCCGCCGGCGCAGGTGGAGGTCCCCTACGACCAGTTGACCGCGCCTCACCTCGCACCCGGTGATTTCGTTGACACGCCCGTGGTCAGGGTGAAGCGAGGCCTCGTGCTCGTGGACGCCATGCACAGCAACTCCTTCACGGAGGCAGAGTTCTTCAACCTGGGTTCACGGGTCGCCAATCGTGGGTACGACGTGGAGTTCGCCGGCGGCTTCACACCGTCCCCCGAGGCACTCCGCGTACAGCTCCTGGAGGAGGGGCTGCGCCGCGCCGACAGCCTGGTGGTCGTCCTACCGCGGTTGGAGTACACCGTGGCGGAGGCGGCCGTGGTTGAACGGTTCGTGAGCAAGGGCGGGAAGCTCCTGCTCATCTCCGATCCGGGCCGGCGGCAGCGGATCAACACGCTGGCCACGAGGTTCGGAGTGGAGTTCCGGCCCGACTACCTCTACGACGTGGCGGAGTACGACCTGATCTTCCGGAACATCATCGTGAGGGAATTCCAGCCCGACGAGCTGACTGTTGGCGTGGATGCCATAACGCTGTATTCCGCCGGCTCGATCCGCTCTTCCGGCCCGGGCCTGGCGTTCGCCAGCGAGGGCACCAGGTCTTCAGTGCTGGAAGACTCGGAAGAGTTCTATCCCATCGCCGGGGGGAACGCCCGCAACGTGCTGGCGATCGCCGACTTCACCTTCATGGTGCCTCCCCAGAACACCCTGCTCGACAACGACAGGCTGATATCCAACATCGCCGACTATCTCACCTCGAGCGAACGCGAGTACGAACTGGCCGACTTTCCTCACTTCTACGAGAGCGGTCCGGACAACGGCGCGGACATCCTGCTGGGGCAGCCGTCGCTCTGGGACACGGGCATACAGATAAAGAACGGGTTGTCCGACTACGGCATCTCTTCGGAGGTGCGTGGGATCGAGGACCTCAGCCGGGATACGGTGTTCCTGGGTCTGTACGAGGACGCCCTCCCGATGAGCCGCTATCTCCAGGCTGCGGGAGTTCGCATCGGCGACACCCTCGGAACGCCCTTCGCCTAGGACCTGGACCCGGAGGGGACGTCCGTCATCGTGCTCGACCAGAACCAGGACCGGCACGTCCTGATCGTCCTGGCAGACAGCCCGCGGACCCTGGCCGGCGCGGTCGACCGCTTACTGGACGGCGAGTTCAGAAACGATCTGGTGACTGATTACGTGGGAGTAGGCAGGTAGTTCATGAAAGTACGATTCGGCTCCCTTATCCCTCCTCTCCTGGGACTGCTGCTGCTGGTTGCGGTGGCAGCCTGCAGCGAGGCCACCGATACGCTACCGGCGACGCCGACCCCGGCTCCGCCCGGTCAGGCCGTCGAACCGCTGCCACCCGGGGACCGGATGGCAGCGGATGCATTCTCGGAGGAGTGGCAGACCATCGTCGAGGAGTTGGACGAGTTCCAGCGGGACTTCGACGGTTGGCGCGCGGGGCTGACCTCCTGCCATGGGAGCTCGGTCTACGAGGCCCTGCAAGGGTTCGCCGCCGGGTCCGCCGGCGTTACCGCGGAGACGAGGGAGCTTCCCCGGACCGCCGTCACGCGGGAGCTTGCCGACATAGTGATCGCAGCCGCAGAGGAGGAAGAGGCGGCCTTCCGCAGGCTGCGGGACCGCTGGCAACCCGACAACCCGGCGTTGTTCGAAGGGGTTGAGGAGAGCCGTTCAGTTGCCGCCCGCGCCCAGAGGGATGCGGAAGACATGGCCCTCGAGTTGCGGGAGCAGTTGGAGGCAGCCGCCTCTCCCGAAGAGCGGGCGGCGCTGCAGGACTTCTCCGACGCCCTCGATGCGGTCAACGATGACTGGCTCGGGTTCCACGACGACTATGCCGAGTTGCAGGCGGCGGCGGTCCACTTGGATGACTTTGCGGAGATAGGAGAACTCGACCGGCTCGTCGCACAGTTCGACAAGATAGTAGGGGCCGTGTCCGACCTGCCCTCGGTGGGGGTTGCGGAAGGCCTGGTCGAGACACTCCAGGCAACGGTGGAAGCGGAACGTGAGGCCCTGCTCGAGGTGCATGGCAAACTGCAAGAGAACCTCACCGCACTACTCGAGGGCCAGATCCAGCTTCCGCATCCAACGGGACCGACAGGTTCGCACCTGGATGAGATGGGCCCGGTATTCGATGAGAGCGAAGCCACCCTGAAACAGGTGATCCGTACAACCACGCTACTGCTCGACGACGACCCGCGGGAGAAACTGGCGGAGATCCAGAACTTCGACGAGCACTATGCGGCCCTTCTCCTGAGTTGGGACGCCTTCCACGGGCGCTACAACGACTGGCGCAGGACCGATGGCGGATGCGACCGGACCGAGGTGCTCCAGTCGCTCGACCGGTTCACGTTGCGCATGGGAGAGGTGGGCCGCTCGGTGCGGAGTCTTCCGCAGTCCAGCTACCTGCTGCCCATGTACAACCTGCTGGTAGAGGCGGCGGAGCGGGAAGAGGGGGCCATCCGCGCGCTGCGCAACTCCTGGCGCCCCTTCACGGTCGACGCCTTCAAGGTCGTGGACCAGGAGCGAGTGACTGCCGGCCGGCTGCGCCGCCTGGCGGCGGTTGGCCTGGAGGAGCTCCGCGACCGGTCCTGAGCGCTCCCGCTGCCCTTGCTGGCGCTACGAGGCTCACTCCTCGTGCGCGAAGGTGAGAGCGTAGACCCTTTCGGCGCCTGCGGAGCGCAGGGCGTGCGCGGCTGCTGAGAGGGTCGCGCCGGTGGTGGTGACGTCGTCGACGAGGACGGCGGCTCCGCCGTCCAGCGAGCGGACGGCTGCGAAGGCGTCTCGGACGTTCCGAAGGCGCTCGGCGCGGGTGGCCGCCGACACCTGTGACGACGTATCGACCTCACGGCGCAGGACCCCGGTCGCGAGCGGAGCGTCGAGGACCCGA
>JAPOOH010000227.1 GCA_026713505.1 Chloroflexota bacterium
GGCGCGGCGCTGGCGGAGGCGCCCCCCGGCACGACCGCGTACTGGACGGCGTCGGTGACACCGATGCTCACGATGCACGCCGGCGAGGAGGGGCCGCAGCCTGCGCGCTCCATGCCGCCGCACTTCGCGAGCGCCTACCGCGCCTCCAACGACGACGTAGCCACCGTGTTCGGCAGCGAGGACGCGCGTCACATCTGGATCGGCAGTCCACTGGACATGGAAGACACGCGGGTCTGCCTGAACCTGGAGGAGTTCGTGAAGCGCTCCAACGGGGTGTTCGGGAAGAGCGGTTCCGGCAAGAGCTTCCTCACGCGCATCCTGCTCGCGGGCATCCTGCAGCGCAGCGCGGCCATCAACCTCGTCTTCGACATGCACAGCGAGTACGGCTGGCAGTCCCCGTCCGAGTCCGGCTACGCGGCGAAGGGGCTGAAGCAACTGTTCGGCAGCCGCGTCTCCGTGTTCACGCTCGACCCCGCATCGTCGCGGCGCAGGGGGGCCTCAACGGACTACGACGTGGCCATCGGGTTCGACGAGATCGAGCCGGACGACATCGCCGTGTTGGCGTCCACGCTGCACGTGACCGACCTGGGAGTGCAGTCGTGCTACGCGTTGGAGCGCCGCTTCGGTCGCAACTGGCTGCTGGAGTTCATCAACCATTCGCAGGAGGACCTGGCCTCGCTCGCCGATGCGATGGGCGAGAACGCGGGCACGCTCGGCGCGCTGCGCCGCAGGCTCTCCCAACTGCAACGCTTCGGTTTCATGTCGGAGCGCTCGACGGGCGGCAGTGCCGTGCGGCAGGTGCTCGAGCACCTTCAGGACAACCGGCACGTCGTGCTTGAGTTCGGCAGCTTCGGCGACAACATCACCGCCTACCTGCTGGTGGCCAACCTCATCACGCGGCGCATCCACACCGAGTACCGGGAACGCACCGAGGCGGCGCTCGCCGAGGGCAAACCGCAGCCCACACCGCTCGTCATCACCATCGAAGAGGCGCACCGCTTCCTCGACCCTGGCGTCGCCGGGCAGACCATCTTCGGCACCATCGCGCGGGAGATGCGGAAGTACCGTGTCACACTGCTGGTGGTGGACCAGCGCCCGTCCGGCATCGACGGCGAGGTACTGAGCCAGGTGGGCACGCGCATCGTCTGCCAACTGGACAACGACCGCGACGTCGACGCGGTACTGACCGGCGCGCCGGGAGCACGCGAGCTGCGCACCGTGCTGTCGCGGCTGGAGTCGCAGGAGCAATCGCTGATGTTCGGGCACGCGCTGCCGATGCCGGTAGTCGTGCGGACCCGCGCCTACGACGAGGCCTTCTACGCGGACATGAGCGTGCCCGGACACGGCGCGGCGCCGGGAGCGGCCTCAACCCCATCCAGGAGTGACCTGTTCGGCTGAGACCGCGCTCATGGCTTTCTTTTCCATACTCTTCACCGTCATCAGGAGCCCGCGCTTCCTCGTCCCATTCGGGTTCGCGCTCGGCGGGTTCTTCCTCTACCTCACGGTGCGCGGCATCGACTGGGGTGAGGTGCGCACGCATCTGGCCGGGACGGCTCCTGCCGCCGTGGTCGGGGCCGTCGCCATCATGCTCTTCTCCAGCTTCCTGCGCGCCTACCGCTGGCGGTTGATGTGGGCGACCGAGCGCGTCACGACCTGGCGGCTCTTCACCGTGGAGATGGCCGCGCTGGGGCTCAACAACTTCGCGCCGGTGCGCCTGATGGACGAGCCCGCCGTGCTGACGATGCTGACCCTGCGCGACAAACACCCCGCACCGACCGTGGTCGCGACCATCGTGATGACCCGCGTACAGGACATCATCTTTTCTATGGTCTTCGCGTTCGCGGTAATCGTTTTCGAGCCGCGGATAGCAGACTTTGCGGGCCCCGCGATCTACCTGAGCGGCATCCTGATCGTGTTCTTCGTCCTGTTGCTGAACCTCGGGCGTGTTGCGCGCCGCGTCCCGATACTCGGCCGGATCCCGGGGTTGCTCACCTACGAGCAGACGATCAGCGAGGCGATGCAGCGGAGGAAGCAGGTGGCGGCTACCGGAGCTCTCACCATCGTCTACTCGCTGCTACTGGGGCCGTGCGCGTGGGTGCTGGCGCAGGGCATGGGGGTGGAGATATCGATCTTCCAGGCGACCATCGTCACGCTCGGCGCGGTCTTCTTCGCGACGGCGCTGCCGGGGCTGCCCGGCGCCGTCGGCACGTTCGAGATCGCTGTCGTGGAGATCCTGGCGCTATGGGACGTGCCGCGCGAGCTGGGGATCGGGTTCGGACTCATCCTGCACCTCGTGTTGCTGGGGCCAACGACCTTGTTCGCCATCGTGGTGCTGCCGCGCGAGGGTATCGGGCTCATGCAGGGGTGGAAGGGCATCATCCAGGCGAAACAGCAGGACGAGTGAAACCCTCGCCCGCCACGAGTGCACGGTATCCGTAATTCTGCTACGATTAACATAGCGCCGGGAGGGGCGTAGCCATGGAATTCATCGAGTACATGCAGGCGAGCGGGCACGAGGAGCTGGCCGTCTGGACAGACCCCGCGAATGGCGTGAAGGCGTTCATCGCCATCCACGACCGCACGCTGGGGCCGTCGCTCGGCGGCACACGCATATGGCCGCACCCCACGGACGAAGACGCCATCATGGACGTCCTCCGCCTCTCCCGCGCGATGACGTACAAATCAGCGGCGGCTGGCCTCAACCTCGGCGGGGGCAAAGGCCTCATCGTCGCCGATCCGCGCACCGACAAGACGGAGGTGATGTTCCGCTCCTACGGACGCTTCGTGGAGTCGCTCGGGGGTCGCTACGTCACGACCGAGGACGTGGGCGCGAGCACGCAGAACATGGTGTGGATAGCCGAGGAGACGCAGCACGTCGTGGGCCTCCCCGAGGAGTTGGGCGGCAGTGGCAACCCGGCAGGGATGACCGGGTTCGGCGTGTTCCAGGCGATGCGCGCCTGCGCCGAGGCGGCGTGGGGCAGCGATTCGCTGGAAGGGCGGCGCGTCGCCGTGCAGGGTTTCGGCAACGCCGCGTCGTCGCTTGCGGCGCAGCTCGTGGAGGCGGGCGCGGAGCTCATCGTGACCGATATCCACGACGACGCCCTGCAACGCGCTGCGGGCCTGCCACGCACTTCGCTCGTGGCCCCTGACGCGATCTACGACGCCGAGTGCGACGTGTTCGCGCCGTGCGCGCTGGGCGGCGTGCTGAACGCAGCGACGCTGCCCCGCCTTCGGTGCCAGGTCATCTGCGGCGCTGCGAACAACCAGCTCGCCACGCCGGAGGACGCGCTCCGGCTGACGGAGCGCGGCATCGTCTACGCGCCGGACTTCATCGCGAACGCGGGCGGCGTGACGAACGTGTACTTCGAGCTGGGACAGCCGTACGACAGCGAAGGCGCGCGCGCCCACACCGCCACCATCTACGACGCGATGCAGCGGGTCCTCACGATCGCGGACGCGAACGGCGTCACGACGGCGGAGGCGGCGAACCGGCTGGCGGAAGAGCGCCTCGCGGCCGCGCGCGCCGCTCGTGTCGTGTAGCGGCGAAGACTACGCGACGCCCCAGGCTTCCAGCTCCACGTCCGTGATGCTGAAGTGGTGCGCGACCTCGTGCACGAGTGTCTTGCGCACTTCCTCCCTCACCCCCTCTTCCGTTTCGCACATCTCCTCAATGGGAAGCTGGAAGATGGTGATGACGTCCGGGAGGACCATGTTGTAGCCGTCGCGGTCCGTGAGCGGCACGCCCTCGTAGAGACCGAGCAACGTCTCGTCCGGTGCCAGTCCTGCCGTCCTGCGTTGCCGCTTCGTCGGCTGGCGGCGCACCTGGATGTCCACGTTGTTGCTCAGGAGGTTCTCCACGAA
>JAPOOH010000228.1 GCA_026713505.1 Chloroflexota bacterium
AACGGGCGTGAAGAAGGACGGCACCATCGTCGCGCGGCACAACGCGTTCTGGGTGGACGTGGGCGGCTACGCCATCAGCGGCGCGCGCAGCGCCAACAACACGCTCAAGGTCGCCACGGGCCCCTACCGCATCCCGAACGCCCGCCTGGACTGCTACGCCGTGTACACGAACAAGCCGCCGTCCTCGCCGTACCGCGGCCTGCCGACGACGCAGCACACGATGTCGTACGAGGCGCAGTTCGACCGCATCGCGCGCGACCTCGGCATCGACCGGCTGGAGATCCGCCGCAGGAACCTGGTGCGCGACGGCGACATCCACATCACGGGCGACTACCTCCGCTCCGCGCACTCGCACGAGTGCCTCGATCAGGCGACCGAGGCCATCGGCTGGGACGACCCGCTGCCCGTAGACCCGGACGGCAGGAAGCTGTACGGGAGGGGCGTCTCCTGCACCATCAAGTACACGCTCACGCCCGCGCGCGAGATGTCCGAGAACAGCGCTGAGGTCGCGCTCGTCGAGGACGGCGTGTTCGAGGTGCGCATCGGCACCGTGAACATCGGCCAGGGCTCGGACACCGTCATGTCGCAGATCGCGGGCGACGCGCTCGGCGTGGGGTTGGAGTCGATACGCATCGTCCACAGCGACACCTACCGGGTGCCGGTCGACAGCTCGACGACGGCGAGCCGCTCTACGTACCACATGGGCCGCGCGGTGGTCGAGGCGACGGACAGCCTGAAGCCGCAGATGCTCGAAGCGGCCTCGCAGCTCCTGGAGCGAGAGGCGGCAAGCCTCGTGTTCACCCCGCTGGGCATCGCACGGGAGGACGGCGAGGCAAGCGTGACCTACCCCGAACTCGTGGAGCGCGTCGGCGCGCCGCTCGCCGCGACCGGCGACTGCGTCGTCGGCGGGATGTTCGCGGGGCCGGACGGCAAGTCGTACCCTATCGCCTCCACGTTCTGGACGTTCGCGTCGTGCGCAGCCGAGGTGGAGGTCGACACGGAGACGGGCACGGTGCGCGTCGTGAAAGCGGCCGCATCGGCAACGACCGGCACCGCGGTCAACCCGCACTCCATCGAGACGCAGCTGGAGGGGGGCATCGGGCAGGAGATCGGGCCGACGCTCTTCGAGCAGCTCGTCTGGGACGACGGCGGCCAGCTCATCAACGCGGCGCTGCTCGACTACCCGCTGCCAACGATGGAGACGATGCCGGACTACGCGCCGCGCTACGTCGACCACCCGTTCGAGGGCGGGCCGTTCGGCGCGAAGGGCATGGGCGAGATCGGCTCGGTGGTCGTGCCCGGCGCGGTGGTCAACGCCGTCTACGACGCCACCGGCGTGCTCTTCCACGAGCTGCCGCTGACGCCGCACAGGGTCATCGAGGGGCTGGAGGGGCAACGATGAACATCACTCTCACCGTGAACGGCGAGACGCTCTCGCTCGACGTGCCGCCCTCAACGACGCTCCTCGACTTGCTGCGCGACCGGCTCGGCCTGCACGGCACCAAGGAGTACTGCCACAGCGGGGTCTGTGGCGCGTGCACCGTCCTCGCCGACGGCAAGGCGGTCAGCTCGTGCAGCATGCTCGCCGGCCAGGTCGACGGCACGCACATCCTCACCATCGAGGGGCTGACGCCGGAGGAAGGGCTGCATCCTATCCAGCAGGCGTTCGTGGACAACTTCGGGCTCCAGTGCGGCTACTGCACTCCCGGCATGGTCCTGCTCGCGAAGGCGCTGCTCGACGAAAATCCGGCCCCGACCCGCGAGGAGATCGTACGGTACATGGGCGGCAACATCTGCCGGTGCACCGGCTACGCGGGCATCCTGCGGTCGGTCCAGGCGGCGGCGAAGGAGCGCGGTTCGTGGAGCTGACCGACCGCTTCGAGGTGAGCGCGTCGCCCGCCGAGGCGTGGGCGTTCCTGTGGAACCTGCCCCGGGTCGCGAAGTGCCTGCCGGGCTGCGAGAGCATCGAGGACGCCGGGGGCGGAGCATACCGGGCACGCATGACGCAGCGCGTAGGGCCCTTCAAGGTGACGCTGGACTTGGAGATGCGCGTCGACGAGGCGGAAGAGGGGCAGCGCGTCGTCGTGAGCGGAAACGGCAAGGACCGCATGGGGAACCGGCTCCACGTCAACCGGCTCGCGCTGGAGCTGAGCGAGCCGTCGCAGGGCTGGACCGAGCTGACCTACGCGATGGACTTCAACCTCTACGGACGCCTGGCGACGCTCGGCAACACGGCGGTGAAGCGCAAGTCCGAAGAGATACGCGCCGAGTTCAGCCGCCGCATCGCGGAGGAGTTGGGGGGCTAGTCCTTCTCCCATCCCCACCCGCGTCGCCGCATCGATGCTGACGGCCCTGTCACCGATACATAATCGATTCCATAACGAATGTCACTCCAATGTCATCGCGCATGCCTATGCAGCAATGCTCCCTACTTCTTATAGTGGGATCTGGGTCGTCCGCCCGTCGGGGCAACCGCCCAACTCCCCACCATGGAGGGTATTCCATCCCCGCTTCCGCCCATCTCGTCGCAGCCCTGCTGGCGGTCGCAACCCTGTTCTTGCTGGGCTGTGCTCCCACGGAGGCAAAGCTGGAGGGCACTGCTCAAGCCCAGGCCCATGAACGGGCACAGGCGACCATCGATGCGATGCCCACCCCGACGCCCACGGCTACGCCCACTCCCACAGCCACTCCAACCGCGACGCCCACACTCACTCCCACACCTACGCAGACACCGACTCCCACCCCAACTCCGACGCCGACGGCTACCGCCACTCCGACTGCGACCGCGACGCCCACGCTCACAGCGACCCCCACTCCAACCCCTACGCCCACGCCCACCGCGACCCCAACGCCGACGCCCATCCCAGCCGTAGCTGTCGCGCTCAAATCGGACGGCGAGTTGATCGTCCATGGGAGGGGTACTGCGCGGTTCACGGTGGAGATCGAGGCCGCAGAGCACCGCCTCGATCTCGGGATATGGGACGCGACCGGCGCCGAGCAGAGCACGGTCCAAGCGGAGGTCACCTTCGGGCCGGTGACTGTTTTCGTGGGCACGGAGCGCGACCAGTACCGCAGCGGGCGGCACAACGTCGACGCGAGTTGGCTGGCAGGCGACGAGGCGGAGGTCTTCATCAAGGCGGGGCCTGACGACGTGTGGTTCTTCTTCATCTCCGGACCGGACAACAGCCCGAGGGGTGACCTGGTAGTCGTGCCGGACGCGCCGCCGTACGAGCCCAGCCCGTGGCTCAGCTATACGGACGGCGGCAGGGGGCTGGCCTTCCTCTACCGAGAGCACCCGGACGCGGTGAAGCGCATCAGGGCACTGCCGTGGGCCGTCGACGGGCTGGGGCCGATGCCCTCGGCCAGGCATGATGCCGCAAGAGGCCTCGCCAACGCCAGGTGGGCCGGCGAAGCTCCGTTCGAGCAACTCATGGCCCTGCAGTGGGTACAGGATGAGGAGGTTTCCTACGCAGAGGCCTTCATCCTCGACGTCCTCGCGGGCATAGGGGCAAACTCGCCGGAGAGCGTTGAGCGGTTGCTCGGAATGCCGTTCCTGGACACCCTGGAGACGCTCGACTTCCGCGCGCTCATCTCGCTCGCGATCCTCGCGCAGGACGATCGGCTCGAGGAAGTCCTCGGCCACCCCGCCCTAGCCGGCGGGGTGACGGACGAACACACGGACATCATCTCGTTGATGGGCGCCCACGCGGTGTCGAGCGCAGGCTACGAGCTCGAGCTATTGGACACCGACCGCGTGGTCACCGTGCGGCGCACTGTGGACCTGCCTCTGCAGGACGGGGTGCCGTTCTCGGTGATATGGCCCGGCGGAACGGGCACGGTCGCGAAGGCCGGGCGGACGATGGAGATACTCATAGATGCGGTGACGCTGTTCGAGCGCTTCATGGATATCCCGTACCCGCAGCCGTACGTCATAGCCATGGTGGCCGACCTGACCGCCGCGGGCGGAGGGGGCGGAGGGAGCGGCAGGAACAACGCAGAACCGCCGTACACCGACAGCGAATACACCGAGTCGCCTAACACGGCGCC
>JAPOOH010000229.1 GCA_026713505.1 Chloroflexota bacterium
CCACGTCTCCGGGCGAGAGCGTCGCGCGGAAGACGAGGTCGATGATCTCGTCGCTGCCGTTGCCCACTACGATCTGCTCGGGCCTGGCGCCGGTGTAACCTGCGAGCGCGCGCCGCATCGCAACTTGCGCGGGGTCCGGGTAGATGTGCGCTCTCGCCGAGTGGTTGAGCGCTTCCATCGCCCTTGGCGAGGGCCCGTACGGGTTCTCGTTCGCGTTCAGCTTGACGACTTCGTCCTCGGTGACTCCACCGCGCTCTGCGAGCGACTCGGGAGGCTCCGCCGCTTCGTAGGGGTCGAGGTCGCGCCAGTGCGATTGCACGAGATCCAGGACGTTCCGGCGGGTCACGGGCGCCTCCTTCCAGGCGGGGTACCCGCGCCTTCCAGTCGTAATTCCGCTGCACGAGCGTGCGCCGTCAGCCCTTCCGCGCGTGCCAGGGCCGACGCGGCCGGGCCTATCTTGCGCACCGTCTCAGCCGAGAGGCCCACCACCGGCACGTGTTTGAGGAACGTGTGGACGCCGAGGCTCGACGCGAAGCGGGCTGTCGCGCCCGTCGGCATGACGTGGCTCGGCCCCGCGGCGTAGTCACCCATCACTTCGGGAGAGGTCTCGCCGACGAAGATGCCGCCTGCGTTGCGGATGAGGCCAACGCAGGAGTGCGGGTCCGCGGTGAGCAGACAGAGGTGTTCCGGCGCGAAGGCGTTGGCGACCGCAGCCGCCTCCTCAACGTTATCCACGATGACGATGGTCCCCTGCCGCGCCAGCGCCTCGCGGGCTATCGCTCCGCGCTCAAGCAGCGCGACCTGGCGCTCAAGCTCGCGCTCAACTGCCCCGGCGGTGGCGCCACTGGTGGTCACGAGCACGGGCGAGGCGAGCTCGTCGTGCTCCGCCTGTGCCAGCAGGTCAGCCGCGACAATCTCAGGCGTAGCCGTCTCGTCGGCTATCACGAGAGTCTCGGTCGGACCGTAGAGACCGTCGATGTCGACGTGGCCGTACACAAGCCGCTTGGCGATGGAGACGAACACGTTTCCGGGGCCGCATATCTTGTCCACCTGCGGAACGCTCTCTGTCCCGAATGCCATCGCTGCTACAGCCTGCGCTCCACCGATGCTGAACAGCCGGTCGACTCCGGCAGCCAGTGCCGCGGCGAGCGTCACGGGCGATGGGTCGGGCGTGCAGACGATCACTTCCGAGACACCGGCGACCCTGGCGGGTATCGCCGACATCAAAACGGTGGAAGGGTAAGCCGCGGAGCCGCCTGGCACGTACAGGCCCACGCGCTCGATCGCAACGTTGCGCAGGCCATACCCCGCGTCCGCGTCGTCCCACTCGCGCGGCATCGCCGCTTCGTGGTAGGCGCGAATGCGCTCCGCAGCGACTCCAAGTGAGTCCTGGAGTTCCGGCTGCAAATAGCGGGCAGCGTCTTCCCAGGCGCTGCGATCCACCTCCAGCGCGTCGAACTCCGCTCCGTCTATGCGGCGCGCGTAGTCCCTGACGGAAGCGTCGCCGTTGGCGCGGACGTCGGCAACGATGCGTTCGACCGCCTGCGTCGCAGTGAGCGGTCCGCCGAACAGGGCTTCCGTGCGCGCCGCCGACGCGGGGGTCAGTTCCGGTTCTTCGTACCCCGGACGCCGTGTGAGCGCCGCAAGCCCGGCGTCGATGCCGCGCAGCACGCGCATCACGACAGTCCCAGAACGTCGAGCAGGCGTGCGTAGATGGTGCTCTCTTCCCGGAAGAGGAACTCCGTGCTCGACACGCTTACGGAAGCACCGCCGATGCTGCGGAAGTGGTCGATCGCCGCGGTCAGGTCACGCCTGGGGATGGAAACCGTCACGGAGTAGACCTGCCGCCCGTCGCGCGAGTAGACCGGGGATATCGTCGGGCCGCTGATGCCGCTCGCCTCCGGCAGTTCCAGCACCTTCGCGGCCACCGCCCGTTCGCTTTCCCCTTCGATGTTCGCCGTCAGGCGGGAGTAGGCGGACGCCGCTCGGCTTGCCTCGATGCGTTCGATGATCTCTCGCGCCGTCTCCAGTCGCCCGGGGTGGTCGCAAAGGGTCCGGCGGTTGGCGATGAGCGCGCCTTCCGATTCAAGCACCCTGCCGTCCGCCACCTGCTTCAGGTGGTTCTCGCGCAGCGTCTGGCCGCTCGCCGTGAGGTCGACGATGAAGTCCGCGTATCCGATGGCGGGCGTCAGTTCCACTGCGCCGGAGAGTCTCTTGAGCGTGAAGTAGTTGACGTCGTGCTGGTGGAGGAAGCGCCGGGTGAGCACGGGGTACTTCGTGGCTATGCGCAGCTCGCGCCCGCTCTCCTGGAATTCGATGGAGAGGTCGGCGAGGTCGGCCATCGATTCCACGTCTACCCACGAGTCCGGCACCGCCGTGACGAGTTCGCAGTGGCCGTAGCCCAGCGCCTCGATCACGACCAGTGCGTCACCGTCGTCGATGCGCGTTTCACAGAAGTTGTCGAACCCCACGAGACCGAGGTCAGCATCGCCTTCCTCTACGCGGGCCGTGATGTCCGAGTTACGCTGGAAGACGACTTCCACGCCGCGCAGGCTGCGTATCTCCCCGGTGTAGCCCCTGACGTTCGGTCGGCGCACGCGAAGGCCGCTACCACTCAGGAAGTCGAGCGTGCCCTCATACATGACGCCGTCGCTCGGGATGGCCAGGCGCAGGCCGTCCCGAGACCGACCGTTAGACGAACTGTTCTGCAACACGGCCGTCCTGCCCTACCCGCATGATCGTTTCGATGCCCCTTTGGCGCGCGTACTTCGCAGCCGCGGCATCATTCTTGCTCTGGAGGTCCAACTCCGTCGGGATGCCTTGCGCGCGCAGACGCTCCGCCACTGCGACCGCCTCCCCGAAAGATGCCTCCTGGGCGGTCACGAGCACCTGCACCGGACCGTCGGCGTCGTCTTCGGCGAAATCCTGAGGCAGCAGGCGCGCCACGTGGTCCAGTCCGTAGGCGAAGCCGATGGCTGGCACCGAACGGGAGCCGCCGAGCGCACCGATGAGGTCGTCGTAACGTCCGCCGCCGCCCAGAGCATGCGCGCCTCGCACCCGCGAGTGTTCGATGTCGAACTGCACGCCGGTGTAGTAAGCGAGCCCACGCGCCAGCCCCAGGTCCAGCAACACCGGCACGCCACGCAGGTCGTACTGCTCCAATGCGTCCAACACCCCCTCCAGGGGCGCAAGCACCTTCTTCGCCAGGCCGAATCGCGATGCGATGCGAGCGAGCCGGCCACGCACGCGCGCAGCCGGGCCCGCGGCGCGGGCGAGTTCGACACAGAGCGCGAGGCCCCTCTCAAACGCTCCTGGTTCGTCAGCCTGGCGCAGTTTCTTGAGGTAACGGCGTAGTATCTCGTCCGGCGTCCGTTGTCCCGTCGAGCCGGTAACGCTCTGTCCCACGAAGCTGCGCACCATCTCCGCCGCATCCTCGGGCGCCATCTCGCGTGTGATACGGAATACATGCTCATTCGACTCGGGCGCGAGCAGCCGCAGCCGAGCGGCCTTGCCTCGGACGCTTTCCGGCGACTCGTCACCGGACCGCAGCGCGGCGAGGCTTCCCATGAGAAAGACGCTTGAGCGCTCCGAGAGGCCGATGGCCTCGTACATGGCCGACACAACGCCAACGTGGCCGATGCGCAGCCGGTGGCCGCGGACTCCCAGCACGGTCAGCCCCTGCACGGCGAGAGCGAGCATCTCGGCATCCGCGGCGACGCCCCCGGCGCCGATCAGTTCCGCGCCCAGCTGCTCGATTTCCCCGGAGTCGCCGCCCCTGTCGTAGCGGAACACAGGGCCGGAGTAGCACCAGCGCTGCGGCAGCGGGCCGGGTAGCGCGCCGTCCACGAACGCCTGAACGACCGACGACGTGAACTCAGGGCGCAGGCTCACGCGCCGTCCGCTGGGGTCCGTGAACGAATACATGCGCGCCGCGAGCTCGCCGCCCGACTTCTTCAGGAAGAGGTCGGTCGGTTCGATCATGGGCGTCGCTATCGGCTGGTAGCCCCTGCGCTGCAGGAAGCGTTCCAGGCGCATGCGGCTACCCGCGACGACGCGCTGCCGGGCAAGCGATTGCTCTCTTGGGTTGCTCATGGAATAAGGCCGGACCGGACTGCCCAGTCATTGTAACCCAACGCACGCCGCGCGCAGGCGGCATGAGGGGTGCGGTACATGTGGACGTGTTGGACAGAGTCCGCGCCGAGTTGAACGAAGTCCTATAGAGGGCTGCCCCGCGCCGGCAGTTGATCGTCACCCGCGACCGGATCGATCTCGAAGGCGTTGTTGAAGGCGGCTACGGACCGGTAGAGCCCGATTGTCGCGATCACGAGGACAAGCCACCGCTGGCCGTGCCTCGCCATCAGGGCATCGAAAGTCGCCTGGTCTACTCGATTCGTGCGGCATAGCTGACGGCACAGTTCGATGACGCCCCGTTCGTCGTCGTCCAGATGGCTGCTGTCCGCCCCGGCGCGCGCGACTTCGATCGCGGCGTCGCTCAGGCCGGCGGCCCGGGCGCCTGCGACGTGGACCGACCACTGATAGGGAGCGTCGTCTTCGTAGGCAACGGCGAGTATGGCAAGTTCGTGCAGCGCAGGGCTGACCACGCTGCCATCATGCGTACCTTTGAGGTTCGCCAGGAAGCCGGAGGCGAGTCCGGGGCTGTGGAGCATCACCGCGAACGGCCCTCGAACACGCCCTCGCTCAGCGAAGATCGCGTCCCACTCGTGCTCCTGCTCCGATGGCAATTGGGCCTTGTCGGGGATGGGTTCGATGCGTGTCATGACTCTCTCCTGATGGTGCCGGGTGTGGCAGGCCGGGGCGTTTCCGGGTCAGGAGGATATCCTCTGGCGCATCGGCGTGGATGGCGTGCTCGTCAGCCCACAGCACGGAAACATCACGGGGTTCTCACCGCGCCTGCGTCAGGACGCTGCAACCTCACCGTCCGCGAGCGCGTGCACGTCTCCCGACGCGAGGCGCAGCAGCAGACGCCCCACGTCGTCCACGCCTTCCGCTATCCCGTGGACCGCCCCATCCCGGCGGCGAACAGTGACCTCCTTGCCGAGCGTCGCGAGCCGCGCCGACCAATCGCCGACCACCCTTCGCGGATCGTCGAGGCACTGTGCGTAGCGCTCGCGCAACGCGACAAGGAACGCCTGTTCGGCGTCTGGGACTGCGAAATCGATGCCGATCTCCGACGCGAGGCTCGCCGCGCCCTCAGCGATCTCCGTGTGTGCCTCAGGGCGGAGGTTCACGTTCAGGCCCACGCCGAGAACGGCGATGACGTCGCCGTCCGTGTCCGCGCGTACCTCGGTGAGAACGCCGCAGAGCTTCCTGCCATTCAGCAGAACGTCGTTCGGCCACTTGAACGCGCACGACAGACCGGTGAGCGCGTGCACCGCATCCGATGCCGCAAGCGCTCCCGCGATGCTCAGCAGCGGAGCGGCGGCCGCAGGCGGCCGCAGCAGTACGGACGTCAGGAGGCTGTCGCCTTCGCCGGAGACCCAGCGCCGGGAGTGGCGCCCGCGCCCTGCCGTCTGCTCCTGCGCGACGACGGTCATGCCATGCGGCGCCTCCGCTTCCGCGAGTTGCCACGCAACGTCCATGGTCGACGTCACGCGCTGGAAGTGCATCACCTGCCCGCCGATCACGCCTCGCTGTCCGTCTTGCGTGCTCATCCTCCGATTCTACGCGTGTCGGAGTAGTACCATCGGGCGGTTATGCAATCTTCTTCGGGTGAGCGGTTCATAGACCTGTTCACGCCCCGGACACTCCCCATCTTCCTGATGTTCTTCTTCTGGGGGTTCGGCACCGGCGGGCTGTGGCTCGTGAGGCCACTCTTCGCTTACGAACTCAGCGAGTCTTTCCTGCTGGTTGCCCTCGTCTCCTCCATCAGTGCAGCTCCCCGGACCATCGCCAGCCCCATCACGGGATACCTCTCCGACCGCTTCGGGAGAAAGTTCTTCGTGATCCTCGGCGCGGTCATACAGATCGTTGCGCTCATCGGACAATTCCTCTCCACTGCTTATCTGCCCTACTTCTTCCTCGAGATGCTCGGAGGTGCAGGGATCGCGACCTGGATGACCTCTTCCAACGCGCTCATGGCCGACAACACCGAGGTGACAACCCGCGGCAGGACCGTCGCGCTCCGCCAGATGTCTTCCCGGGCGGGAATGCTCATAGGCCCCATGGTGGCAGGACTCATCGCGTTCTCCGTGGAACTACGGGCCGTCTTCCTGTTCATAGCCGCATGCAAAGTTGCGGTGATCGTGGTCACTCTCTTTTGGATACACGAGTCGACGAGGACCGCCCGTCCTTCGCCGAAGCCCGCACGCGGCAGCGGCATCATGAGACGCGTGGATATGACCATGTTTCGTTCGCGGGCCTTCCTCGCACTCGCGATCGGCACATTCGCTGTGAGTCTCGTTTCCGGAGGGACCGGGGTCTTCCGCACGTTCTTCCCGGTGCAGGGCGCGAACGCCGCCGGGTTGGACGAGGCTCGCGTGGGCACGCTCATCGCCCTCTCCGGCGTCCTGGCCCTTGCAGCCGCGATTCCCGCAGGCATCTCGAATGACCGCATCGGGCGCAAGCGTACGCTCATTTTCGCGCTCGTCGTGACGTCTGGGGCGGTCTGGATGATGTCCGGCATGTCGGGATTCGAAACGGCACTGCTCGCCGTTCTTGTATTCGGACTGGCCGAGGCCTTCTGCACGGGCACGACACAGGTCTACGCGATGGACCTCGCTCCGGACGATCGCCGCGGCGCGTTTCTTGGGTTCTGGTCGCTCTCCCAGAACGGGGGTCAGATAGTCGGCCCTCTCGTCATCGGGACAGTCGCCGATAGCGCTGGCTTCGAGACCGCGTTTATCGCCGTGGCCGGCTTCCTGCTCGTTGCTGCCCTCATGGTCGTGGTGTTCGGCGTAGAAACACGACGCGCGAGGCAGCAGCCAAACGCCCGCCCGCCTTAGCGGCGAGCGTCGCCACAACGGGAGCACCACCAAGGATTCATTTCCGTCCGCTCTCGAACGCCTGTTGGCGGCTCCACACCCGCATCTTCCTCCGTTCTGCTCCACGCCAACGTAGTACCATCGCGCGGCGATGCGCTCTTCCTCATCCGCCGAGCGGTTCAGAGACCTGCTGACTCCCAGGACGCTGCCTGTCTTCCTGATGTTCTTCTTCTGGGGGTTCGGCACCGGGGGACTCTGGCTCGTCAGGCCGCTCTTCGCCTATGAACTCAGCGAATCATTCCTGCTCGTGGCCCTCGTGTCCGCCGTCAGCGCGGCGCCCCGGACGTTCACCGGCCCCCTCACCGGCTACCTAACCGACCGATTCGGCAGGAAGTGGTTCATCATCCTGGGCGCCGTGATCCACATCACGGCCCTCATCGGCCAGTTCCTCTCCACCACGTACACGTCGTTCTTCCTGATGGAACTGCTCGCAGGCCTGGGCATCGGGACGTGGATGACCGCCTCCAACGCCCTTATGGCCGACTACACGGAGGTCGCGACGCGCGGCAGAGCAGTCGCCCTCCGGCAGGTCTCTTCGCGAACGGGAACGCTCATCGGCCCTGCGATCGCGGGGGTCATTGCCTTTTCGACTGACCTGCGCGCCGTGTTCCTCTTCATCGCCGCGTGCAAGATCGCGGTCATATTCGTCACTCTGCTCTGGGTGCGCGACTCCCGCAGGGCACCGAGGCCTGCCTCCAAGCAGACGCCCGGTGTCGGCATCCTGCAGCGCCTGGACCTCGCTATGTTCCGATCCCGCGCCTTCTTCGCACTGGTCATCGCGACGTTCTCCGTCAACCTCGTTGCCGGGGGCACCGGTATATTCCGCACGTTCTTTCCGGTGCAGGGCGCGAATGCCGCCGGACTGGACGAGGCCCGGGTCGGCGTCCTTATCGCCGTATCCGGCATCCTCGCGCTCGGCGCGGCCATCCCCGCCGGGATCGCGAACGACCGTATCGGGCGCAAGCGCACGCTCATATTTGCGCTCCTGGCCATGTCAGGCGCCGTCTGGATGATGTCCGGCCTCTCGGGGTTCGAGACCGCCTTGCTGGCGGTGCTGGCGTTCGGGTTCGCGGAAGCGTTCGGCACCGGCACAACGCAGGTCTACGCGATGGACCTCGCTCCGGACAACCGCCGGGGCGCGTTCCTCGGCGTCTGGTCGTTGTCCATGATCGCGGGCCAGGTGATCGGCCCCATCGTCATCGGCTCTGTGGCCGACAACGCAGGTTTCCAGTCGGCGTTCATCACGGTGTCCGTTTTCCTGATCGTCGCCGGAGTGATGGTGGCCATATTTGGCGTGGAGACGCGGCGAGCGCGTATCCGGCAAGCGAACGAACACCCGCCATAGAGAGGTGCGCCGCTATAATGAGTGGGCCACGGGCGGGAGTAGCTCAGTGGTAGAGCTCTTGCCTTCCAAGCAAGATGTCGCGGGTTCGAGTCCCGTCTCCCGCTCCACGTCTTTCCCCTACCTCTGCAGAGGCATGAGGCGCCATTCTCTGCTAAACTCACGCGTAAGTACGTCTATCTGCGTCCGCTGCAGGGAGGTAATGCATGCTGACTGCCGAACAGAACGACCGCATGACGAGAGTTGGCCCCGGTACACCCGCCGGCGAGTTGATGCGCCGCTACTGGCACCCCATCGCCGCCGTCGCCATGATGAACGACCGTTCCACGAAGCCCATCCGCCTCCTTGGCGAGGACCTCATCCTCTACAAGAGCAAGCGGGGAGTCTTCGGACTCGTGGACAACTACTGCCCCCACCGACGCATGGGCATGGTCTACGGCATTCCGACCGACGAGGGCATCCGCTGCCCCTACCACGGCTGGATGTTCGACGAGACGGGCCGATGCCTCGAGCAGCCCTACGAGGAGACGGAGGCCCCGGACAACCGGTTCAAGGACAAGGTGCGCATCAAGGCGTAC
>JAPOOH010000603.1 GCA_026713505.1 Chloroflexota bacterium
AAAGCCGGCATCGGCGCCGCAGCCAATGAGTTGCTCGACTGCATCGCTTTTGGCCCGCTCAGCAGGACCTCGAACCTGGCCGAGTACTTTCCATTCGGCGCGACTGTCGCAAAGACTGTCGCCGGCGTACCATCGCTCAGTGAGTTCCCGGTTCGCTTCGTGATCACTGAGAGCGATGCGCTTCACGCGATGCTTCTCGCCGCGCCAGCCGGAGTCGGAATCCAAGTCGGTATCATCAAGACAACCGGCAATGACGAAGCCGCTTACGTGGCAACCGGTTCGCTCGGTGGGTCTGAGAACACGTTCGAAGATCCGAATGAATTCGAGTTCACGGTGGCTCTGAGCACGGACTTCACGCGCTTGGTCTAAGCCAAACAGACGTCCCCGCGGGATACCACTTGCTCCCATCTCGCGGGGACCACACAACCAGGGAGCATCCAGGGAGCAAACTCTCATGTCTAGCATGACGCAAGTCAACAGGCGCATCAAGCCTGTAGAGGGCTATGACGGACTGTACGTCCGCATGCCAAAGTTCAGTGAAAACGCTGAAATCGCCGAGAAGTCGAAGACTTTCAACAAGCCGCTCGACAAGCTCAATCGCGAGCAGGAAAAGCTCGAAAAGAACGTCCAACGGACCGAGCGTCGGATCGACATCAAGGGCGAAGAGGCTGGTCAGGCGACGGAACCAGACTCCATTGCCGCCCTGGAAGCCGAGATCGAGGCGTTCTATCATCTGGTTGACAAGGACCTGACTCGGATCGAGGAAATCGAGGCTGAGAAGGAAAAGCTCAACCCGATCATCATGAAGCACACGAAGTGGGTGTTTGCGAAGTTCGCCGTGGACGCGGATGGAAACCCATTCGAAGACGCCGATGACGTGGACCTCGACAACGACATGTTCAATGCGGTCATGGGGACGATCAACCCCGAAAAAAAGGGGAATCGTTCCTAAAGGGCAGAGAGGTTCAGCTCTGGTTGATCTCAAACGGTTGGACTCCGGAGGCGCTCGATGATCTGCCTCCGGACGTCCAGACTGACCTCTACGTGGCTTATCAAGCCGGGCTCATCGGGCCAAAGGTTCACCAACTGGGAGCATATTACGTCTGCGCGTTCATCAATTCGATGATGAACAACATGGTTGCGCTAAAGGTCAAGCGGCATAAATCCCGCGAAATGGAATCGTTCGAAAAGCTTTTCGGCAGTGTAGAATCACGTCAGGAAAATGCGGACGACGAGTCCGTCACGTTGGATTGGCTGCAATGATCCCACAGACCAACAAGATCGTTCTCACCGGCAAGGAAGAAAGGCGCATAGCCAACGAGCTTGAGAAGATCCAGAATGCCGCGGCCGCTTCTGGTCTCAGGGGCACGTCTGGTGGGTCTGTCACGAAGCGCGTGGTCACGCGCGTCGGAAAGCCACTTGCCAAGGAGGTCCGAAGCAAGACCGCAAGGAGAACGGGCGTTCTTCGCAGCAGCGTGAGGCAGAACACTCGCGTCTGGAAGCGCGGAAAGCAGAAGGGTC
>JAPOOH010000230.1 GCA_026713505.1 Chloroflexota bacterium
CGAGGGGCCGAAAACGTGAACACCAGGGCCTCGAGCGTCCGAGCCCTTGCACCACCACCGACGATACGGCTGCTCGGCGGTGCCAACCGGCCGTCCGGAGTCCCGGCCGCTTCCCATCGACGCGCTGCCTGCTTCGGTCGGGGCTCCGGAGGGCCGCTCCCGGAACCACCCCGGCAAATGCCGTGTGTCCCGGGACACATCCTTTGCGAGAATGACGTTCTCGCGCCGCACCGGCCACGCAACGCAAGCGTCCTTCCCCTCGCCCGACAGGACCGACACGCATCCTCTCCGCTCACGCCGATGGCCACACCGCCGGTCACCACTACGCTCAGCTCCGACGCGCTCGTGGTCAGTCCCCGTGCGCCGGCGGGCTTTTCGCCCGCGAGCTCGGCCGAGCTCCGGCGCCACGTCGCCGCCCACGGCGTCGTGGTCCCCCTGCCGGTGCGACGCTTGAGCGACCACACTCATGAAATCCTCGCGTATCCGCAGGTCTGGGACGCGGCGCGCGCCTGCGCGCTGCCGGCGGTGCCCGTCACCGTGATGGAGGGCCTGAGCGACGCGGAGGCCCAGGTCCTGGTCGCGCAGCACTACCCCGCCACGGCCGCGGTCCCCGTCGACCCCATCGCCCAGGCGCAGGCCTTCAAGAGCGAGCTGGAGCGCCTGCGCAAGACCTCTCCGCGCCCCTACCGGCTCTTGAGCGCCCTTACCGGCTATCGGCGCACCTATCTCTCCCACGCCATCCGCCTGCTCACCCTGCCGCTCGAGGTCCAGCGCCTCATCCGCTCGGGGGCACTGCGGCCCCGCCACGCGCGCTGCCTCGTCACCGTGCCCGGGACCGAGGCCCAGATCGCCTGCGCCCGCGAAATCGTCGAACGGCGCCTCTCCGCCCCCCAGGCAGAAGCCCTCGCCCGCGCCTACCGCGCCGCCCCGCGGGCCGAGCGCACCCGTGCGGCGATGAGCCCCGGCGCCCACGGCAAGGATCCCGACATCGTGCGCCTCGAGCAGAAGCTCGCCGAGCTCACCGGCTGCCCGACCGAGATCGGCCCGCGCAGCATCACCTTTCGGTTCACCTCGCTCGACGAGCTCGACGGGCTCCTGCGCCGCGTTCGCAGCGGTAGCCCCAGCAAGGTGCCCGGCGAGGACTTCTGGTGAGGCCGCGCGAAGTCGGTGATGAGCTGCGAGTGCGCCTCGGGCGGAGCACGGCTCCGTGTCCGGAATGAGAGGGGGGATTTCTTGTGTGTCCCGGGACACATCGGCAAGGGCTTGAGTCTTTCCAGAACACGAAGAAAATTTGAAAAATCCTTATCGCCTCTGCCGGTTACCTCTCACGATGCAGGTTGAGAAAGTTATCCACAGGGGGCGTCCTCTATATAAGAACCTTATTCTTTAGTATCAGTTATATATAAGAGGGGCCGCGCGATCAGGGTAAAAAATCCCTTTAAATCAATCATATATTGGTGTATCGCGACACTAAAATCTATCAGTTGGACACACTTTTCTATCAGTTGGACACACCCTGCCAGCCTAAGTCCCTGTTCCTTCGTTGCCCAAATCTATCAGTTGGACACACCCCACCGCCTTAGACAGATGCAGTGGGCAGCAGCATGGAGGGAGAAGTCCACGCGCTGCTCCGGGGCTCCGATGCCATTCTTGACTCCACCCAGGCCGGAAGATGGTTCCGAAGGGGCTTATGGAAAAGCGCGCGGTCGAATCACAGGAGGTAGACGAGTTTTTCCGGAACGGGCGGGGGCGAGTTGACCAGCCATAGGGCGTCTTTTCTCAGCTGGACATTGAAACCGCCATAGACTTTGGAGATGGCCTCCAGATCGTCTTTGATGCGCTGCTTGAACAGGTACGGATCAACGATGTCGGGCGCGAAGATGGGCTGCAGGTGCCGCAGCGCAATGGGGGTTGGGTTGTTGCTGCTGATGCGAGGTAGCCGGTAGGAGAGCCAGCAATACAGGTCCATGCGGCGCGGACTCTTGCTCAGTTGCAGCAGGTGGGACATGTCCACCGGAACGCGATGGTGCTGGATGGCATCGTAGAATTCGGCAGAAAGGACCATCTCAGGGCGCCAGAATGTGAGCTGATCGTTATTTCGCTCGACCCAGAAACTCAGTTCCTTGGCGACGCGCGCGAATCGGGTGGTGCCTCCCTCCTCGTTCCAGATGCCGAGATAGAAGTTGGCTGAAGCAACATTTTCGACTTCGCGGGCCAGGACTTTGCCGTTACGCCCCGTGACAGGCATCCCGATGTTCTTCATGAAGCGGCGCAGGGACCTGCCCATATCGATTTCGCGCGTCTTGCGTGAAACGGCGTAGCCCATGATGTAAGGCAGGATGAGACGAGGTTTGGTGCCGGACGGCACGTCGCAGTGGCGGAACTCGTGGGCCTTCTCTGGGATGACCACTCTCCCCGCTTCCACCAGCATGGAGGCGCGACCGTGTTTCACTTGCCACTCGCGGCGGCCGGTTCGGAGCGCCTTCTGGGGCAGGAAACACTGCATCATGATCGCGTGGTAGAACCCGACCTCACGGCCGACGAGCGCATCCTCGACCTCGTCCGGCTCCGGTGTGGGCGATCCATCGACCTCCGCGGCCTGATCCACGAGCGCCTGCCGATCGCCGCTATGGATGCGGGCCATTGCACGCTGCTCGTGTGCGTCAGTGACGAAACTGGAGTCTTTCGCCTTGACTAGCGAATAGAACAGCCTGCCTGGAGTGCCCTGTTTGTCGTCGCTCAGCGCTTTCTCGGCCAGGCACCAGAATTCGAGCACGTCCCGGGCAGTGTTGGGCCAGAATTTGCGCCGGACGGCTTCGAGGTACAGCTGGCACAGCCTGTCATCATTAGACAGGTCGTCACCGGAGATCTTGTCGAAGTCGGGTGGAGCCGACATGTTCGTTCACGAAGTACGATTCGATCACATCGAATCTTGTAAGAGCGTACATCGGATGATAGGTTCCGGCAAGATTTTCGAAGTTCGACTTTGAACAGGTACGGGAAATGCGACGGATCAGTCTCACGCTCCACCCAGCGGACCTGGAGTTTTTCGACAAGATGTCAAAAGCGCTGGACGTGTCGAAGTCGCGGCTGATTCGGCAGGCAATGCGTGAGTTTCGGGAGAAGTACGAGGGGCACGACGAACCTGGCGCAGCGCTGGGGTTCGTCGATAAACGTCAGGCAGGGCCTAGCGATACAGGGCTATAGCCATATAGTGCTATAGGGTTATATCTCGTATTCGGTTCTTCCCTTTCTTTACAAACAGCAGATCGAGGGCTTCCCCCAAGAGTTCCTGTTTGGTGGTTTCTTCCTCTGCTGCCAGGATCCCGAGCTGCTTGGCAACGCTTGGCGGGAAGTGGCCACCGATGAGGACGGTATTCTTGCGACGAAGTTTCGCGCGTGCGCCCTCTCTTGATTGCTTATCGGCGCTAGTCTCCGTTGGCACTTCCACCGTTGCCTGGCTTTGGCGGTCGAGAATCGCCTGTAGAGAATTCGCCTTGGACGTGGTGCCTGTCATGAAACGGCCTCGTCGCTGTATAGGTGTATAATGGTATAGTCGTATAGTTGCTGAATTTCGCTAGCAGCCTTACTGCGTGGGTCGTGTTCCTGCACCGCTAGACCAGCGCTCTGGGCGCGAAAGAAGGCTTTGCGGTTACCGATGAAAACAGGGCAAATTGGGGCCCCGAGTTCTTCGGCAGTTGCTAGCGCGTCACCCGTCTCCTGGCCTCGAGGCGGGACGAAGTTCAAGACGATTGCATAGGGCTTGCCGGCTTGCTTGACGATCTCGATGGTGTGAACCATCGACATTGAGTCGAACACGGCCGCTCGGGTAGGGATCAGTGCGAAATCCGCGCATTCGGCCGCCTGGAAGGCGACATCGCGTGCCACTGCTGCTCCGTCGACAATGGCGAGGTCCGCCCCAGCGGCCTGAGCTGCCTCGAGCATGGCGGGTAGTCTCACGGCCTGGACGGATTGGACGGCGGGAGTTTCCGATGGGCGCACATCTTTCCAGAAGGAGGCGGTTGCTTGAGGATCGAGGTCGAAAAGCGCCGTACGCTTGCCGGCTGCTTCGGCGGCAACAGCTAGGCAGGTGGCGAGCGTGGTTTTCCCGACTCCGCCTTTTTGGGAGAGAACAGCCAGGACTTTCATGGGTTTCTTGCCGAGTTCGAAACTTAATGCTATAGGACTATAGTACTATAATACTATAGGTGTTGACGCTCGAATTGGAAGTGCCAAGCAGAGAAGATGGCACCAGAAGTCGCCTCGTACCCAGAACTCGGGGTGCTATTGGTGTCTACAGGTAGAGACGTTTCGCACTGAGTGGAGGTGTCCGCAATTGGTCGGACGATTGAGTGAGCGGCGTGTTCACACTCGAGCCCTCTCAAAATTGAAGCGCCGGCTCTTGCGCGAGGCGATGTCGCTGATGCAGCGATTTGCCCGAATGGGATTGGAGAGTGGCACGGCTCCTACATCTAGTGGTCTGGGCTTTGCCCTTCGAACAGACCGCCTCTCGAATGCTGATTGACGAGTGTAGTCAAATATGACTACACTGCGCACGAACGAGAAAACACGGACGATCAATTGGATCCGGGCCGCACGAAAGACCTTTGAATCCTTTCCCACAACCGTCCGAGATCGCGTGAACACGGCGCTGACCATCTCCGCAGAGGGCGGCAAGGCGGACATAGTCAAACCGTTGAGGGGCCTCGGGCCAGGCGTTATGGAAGTCGCTGTGCGTTACCGGACCGACGCATGGCGTGTTGTCTATGTCACGCAGATTGCAGGGTCACTGTGGGTGATTCATGCGTTCCGCAAGAAATCGAAGACCGGGATAAAGACCCCAAAGTCCGACATCGAGCTAGTGAAAGCCCGGCTGAGTCGACTGAGAGAGGAGCTGGCCCAGTGAACGAGAGCGACTTCGAGCTGGTCGAGGGAAGCGGGAATGTATTCCGCGATTTTGATGATCTCGATGCCGACCTCAAACAGGCCAAGGCAATCCTGGCGGCTCGGATCATCTCGCTACTGGATGAGCGAGGGCTCACGGTGCGCAAGGCTGGTGTCATGACTGGCTTCGCGGCCGCGGACTTCTCGCGCATACGAAACGCGAATCTTGGACGTTTCACGATCGACCGGCTAATGAAAATGCTCTCTTCTCTCGACGACCGCCTCCGGGTCACGGTTCAGGTCGAACCACGGAACCCCCGGCAGGGCACCATGCACATCTCTCGCTGACGATTTCAAATTGAGGCTGGAAACGCCGTACACCGTTCCGGATGTCGAAGTCGGCTGCGCTCATATGTGAATCCGCTCGATCTCGTCGAGCGAGATCTCCTCGGGTAGGCGGTTGTAGAGCTGGGTGGTGCGGGTGGACTCGTGGCCGGCGATGCGCGCGGCGACTTCGAGGTCGCCGCCGTTTCGCAGGTACTCGGTAATGCCGGTGCCGCGGAAGGTGTGAGCGCAGATTTCGCGGGGGAGGCCGGCTCTGGATGCGCGGCGCTTGATCATCTTGAGCGCGTTGGCGCGGGTCATCCGCTGATTCAGTAGGGCGTCGTTGCGCCCGGGCGGGCAGGGGCGGGAGAGGGGGCCGCGGTGGTCCTCGCCAACGCCGGCGGCGTCGAGGTAGGCGTCGACGTAGGCTTGCGCGGTGTGGTGGGCCGGCACCACGTTGTAGCGTCCGCCCTTCTCGTGGAGGCGGAAGAAGGAGCGCGGGCCCTGGGTGTAGTAGTCGGCGACCCGCATTGAGACCGCCGCGCTCACGCGCGCGAAGCTGTAGACCAGCACGCCGAGCAGGGCGCGGTCGCGAAGGCCCGCGAGCGTCGAGACGTCGATGCCATCGAGGAGCGCCCGAGTCTCCGCGGCCGAGAGCACCGGGGTCTTGCCGGCCTTGACGACGTGCTTCGGTCCGCGCACCGAGTAGGTAGGGTTGAAGGGCAGGACCTGGCCGATGACGAGCCAGGCAAACAGCATGCGCAGCGCCGCCAGGTGCTGCTTGACGCTCGCGACTGACAGCGCGCCGGAGAGCTGCTCGACGTAGGCGGCGACCACCATGGGCTCCACCTGGTCGAGGGCGAGGTTCCGGCGCTCGCACCAGGTGGCGAAGCGCCGGGCGGCCGTCAGGTAGGCGAGCCGGGTGTTGGGGTTCCGGATGTGGGCGGTGAAGAACTCCCAGAAGCGGCGCTCGGCGTGGGGGGTGGAGGAGAAGAGCACCGGCGTGGCTGCGTGCGCCACGTGGGGGGTCGAGGACGGGCTGCCCTTGAG
>JAPOOH010000231.1 GCA_026713505.1 Chloroflexota bacterium
CGAACGCTTGTGGGGGACACCCCCACTCCCCCGGCCGAGGGGATGCCCCTCTGCACTCCCTCATGCCGCTGCGGCACGAGGGTTCGGGAAGCTCGCCATGACCGGGGCGATAGTAAGGCGAAGATCTCCCTCCAGGGAGAGGGTCAGGCCGGGCACCCCCGAGGGGTGCCCCTACACCAGGCATCCCCCCGATACCCGCCCCGCCGTGTGGCCTGTCGTCCACTCTGGATTCCCGCTTTCGCGGGAATGACGGGGGAGGGGCGGGAACGACGGAAGAGGAGTGGGAACGAAGGGAGGAGGGGGGGAACGAAGGAGGGGGCCTTGGATAGGCTTCGCGTGCTACGCCGCTATGAGGCGTTCTCCTGCCAGTTGCGGATGTAGTCGAGCTGCTCCGACATCTGGGGAGATCGGGGGTGGCGCGACGATTTCGGGCAGTCCCGCCAGAGCTCATCCAGGCGTTCGAGCGCCTCTTCGCCGGAGCGTCCGTGGCGCACGAGCCAGCAGCCGACGATGGTGCCGGTGCGTCCCACGCCGCCGAAGCAGTGGACGTAGACCGTACGCCCCTCGGCGATGTGGCGGTCGATGGAGTCGAGCACGTCGGTCGTGAGTGCAGGAGACCCCGGCACGTCCATGTCGCGGATGGGGAAACGCTCGTGCGACGCGCCATCGAGCATCTCGTCGTACGGCTTGATCCAGCCCCACGCCTGCGCCTCGACTTTCTCAGTGAGGTCGATGAAGGCGGAGACGCCTGCGTCCCTCAGCGCGCGGAGTTTCGTGAGCGAAGGCGCGTGGTCGGGCTCCCTGGGGTACTCGCCCGCGAGCAGCTTGCCGGGCTCTACCCAGTAGCAGTTCTGGATGGGACGCTCAGTGATTATTCACCTCTGTACACAGCAGACTGCGACGCTCGCGGGTCGGTTGTCGTCAGTCCAGGTCAATGCCCCGACGGATACGCCCACGGATGCCGTAACAGAACTTGTGCACGGCGTTCGGCAGCAGGACGTAGACGAAAGCAGTGAGTGCCAATACTCCGATGAGCTGAAGGCAAGTGTCCATGTGCCGGGATCAGTCCCGGGTCCGGCGCTTCACCGCCTACCCTTCGCCGCGCAGGCGCGGGATGAAGTCGGCCATCTGGGACTCGCCGCCGACCCTCGCGAGCGTCTCGGCGAAGGTGTCGTGGATCCAGGGGTCCTCGTCCTCGTACTCGATCTGCGCGCCGCCGAGCTTCACGGAGACGTCGGCCTCACCCTCCATGGCGACACCGAGGCTGAAGCCGTGCTTCTGCGAGCCCCAGCGGAACGCGAGGTAGCGGGCGGGCGTCGTGCCGCCGTTGAAATGCTGGTGGAACCAGTCGGTCGGCGGGACGACCATCGCGCCGGGCTTCCAGTCGACGCGTACCACGTCCTCAGGGACGTTGCCGCTGCGGGGCCAGAGGAGGCTGTAGCCGTGGCCGGAGATGATGATGACGTGCGCGCCGGGGCCGTGCCGGTGGGCCTTCTTGTAGGTGCCGACGGGGAACTGGGAGACGTGCGCGGCCTGCGTGTTGTCCGCGAATTCGAACATGACGCTGGAGCCGCCCGCGCCGCGCTCTTTCCAGGAGAAGGTGGTGAAGGTCTCGATGTCCGGGATGAAGTTGGTCTCCCAGACGTTCACGCGGCCGGTGTTGCCGGTGAACATGTAGCCCTCGCCCTGGAACTGGCGGGAGTCGCCGATGCGGTCCTCGAAGACGAACGGGTTGCTGAAGATGAAGTCCGGGTTGTGGAAGAGGTTCATGGTGATGGGCGCGGTGGTGACG
>JAPOOH010000514.1 GCA_026713505.1 Chloroflexota bacterium
GAGCCGAGCCGAGCCGTACTCGTGCGTCCACATGGCGCCGCTGCCTTCAACGGTTAACCAGCCAACCCTCTCCATCTGAGTTTTCCCGCCGCGCTCGCGGCGCGCCCCCCAAATCTCCCGCACGATCCGACGTCCCCGACCGCGCGTCCGCGCGCCGGTTGCGCCGCAGCCTTGCTGCCGCGCCGCTCATCGTGGTGCTGCTGGCCATTTTGTTCATGTCTCCCGTCGCGCAGGCCCAGACGCGTGCCGTCGAATGCGCCACGGCCCTCAGCGACGGCTCCTACTCTGTCCCCCATGACTGGGCGCTGAAGCCCGCGGGGCTTGCCGGCGGCGTGAAGTTCCGGCTGCTGTTCCTGACCTCCACGAAGCGCGACGCTACGGCGACCGACATCGCCACCTACAACTCCTATGTGCAGACCCGCGCCAAGGCCGGTCACAGCGCGATCACCGATGGCTGCGGCAACAAGTTCAAGGTCGTCGGCTCGACCTCGACGGTCGATGCCCGCGCAAACGTCGATGCCGAATCGGGCGACACCGATGCGGCCATCTACTGGCTGAACGGCGCCAAGGCCGCCGACAACCATGCCGACTTCTGGGACGGCAGCTGGGACAGCCATGCCGCCAGGACTGAGTCCGGGGGAACCTACAATTTTGTGGGCCAAGTTGAGGTGTGGACGGGCAGCAACGCGAACGGCACGCGATCTAACACGGCGTATCTTGGCCTGCCAGTTCAAGCCGGGAACAGCTTTGCAAGGGTGCAAGCCGGTTCCTTGCACTCCGTGGCTCCTAATGCAGTTAAGCCGGTGTCACAGCTTTCTGAGAGATCCACCATCAACTCACCCTTCTACGCCCTGTCTCCGGTCTTCAAGGCGGAGCGCGCGCCGCCCCCGTCCGCCGGGAGCGTTTCCGTACGGCGCAAGGCGGCCACCGGGGCGTCGATCCCGGAGGGCGCCAACGCGGTCTTCACGTTCACCGCAAAATGGTCGGGCACCCGCGCCACGCCGCTGAAGATCGCCTACGCGGTGGTCGACAAGCTCGACACCCCGCTCAGTGGCTGGAACCCGCGGGTGCCGTCAAGCCACCGGGGCGTGAAGACCCTGGACATCCCCGCCGCGGGCTCGGTGGACCTGAGTATCCCGACGCAGGCGGACGGCACCGACCTTGAAGGGCGGATCGACGTGCTGGTGATGGACTGGCGCTCCGACGATGCCGTGACCGAGCGCTACACGGGCGGGCGCGATGCCAGTGTGCGCGTCACCGACGGCCCCGACACTCCGGCGAGGCCGGCGTTCAGGCTCCTGCACGCCTGGGATCGGGCCGGGAAGACGAAGGAGGACATCGTCGAGGGCGAGTCCTTCAAGCTCTGGCTGCTGGCCGACCGGGCCAGCGCGAGCGATGTCACCGTGCGCCTGAGCATTACCGAGGAGCTCAGCCCGAGCTGGCGGGCGGCGGAGTGGGGGCCCCAGACCCAACGCAACGTGAGGGCTCCCCTGGAGGCCGGGGACTTCATTACCCCGACCCATGTGGACGTGACGATTCCGGCCGGCCAGACCCGGGCCACCGTCGTCGTGCCCACGGTCAACGACACCGTGGCCGAGCGCACCGGCAAGGTCACCATGGCCATCGTCGATCGCGCCGCCTACGACGTGGATACGCGGTTCTCCACGATCGTCTACGGCACCGTGCGCGACGACGACCCGTCCACCGTCTCGTTCATCTACGGCGCGAGCGGTTCGCGCGAGGCCGACGGGCGCGCGCATTGGGGGCTGGGATTGTCCATCGTGCCGGCCGCGCGCGAGGCGTTCACGATGACCGTCTCGCTTGGAGGCACGGCCACGCGCGGGCAGGACTACCGGCTGGGCGGCGGCTCGGGCACCACGGCGACCTTCACGGTGCCGGCGCGGCGGGGCACTGTGGAAATTCCGCTGGTGATCATCGACGACAACATCGAGGACAGCGGCGAGACCGTCGTGCTGACGCTGCAATCCGGGAGCGGCTACCGGCTGGGCGGCCGCACCGCCCACACGCATACCATCCGCAACCACGACC
>JAPOOH010000232.1 GCA_026713505.1 Chloroflexota bacterium
ATGTCCAGGATGGGCGGCCAGCGGGGCGAACCCGCCTGGAAGTGCGTGACGATGGCCGCGTCGTTGATGAGCACGTCTATGCGTCCGTATTGCTCGTGCACGCGGGCCATCATCTGGCGCACCTGCTCCTCGTCGCGGATGTCCACCTGGACGGGGAAGACCGCGGCGCCGCGCTCCGCGACCTCCGCCGCGACCGTCTCCATCGGCGCGATGTCGGCGATGGCAAGCCGCGCGCCTGCCTCGGCGAAAACGCGGGCGTTGTAGCGGCCTATCCCCATGGCGCCGCCGGTGATGATGACGACTTTGTCCTTGACGGGCATGTTGCCTCCTTTGTGCGCCCATCGGCGCGTGCGTCGTAATCGCGCATGGCGCTGGGCAGTCCTCCCCACCCACCCGCCCGAAGCGCCTGTGGGGACACCCCCACTCCCCGGCAGAGGGGCTTTGCCCTCTGCACTCCCTGATCGGGCAGACCCGCCCCCGCCTCGCGGTACGCTCACCCGCGGCGTTGGAGGGCGCGCCCGCTCTCCCCTTTCAGGGACCTTGCGTGACCCGTCCACCCCACCGAGAGCCCTCACCCTGACCCCCTCCCTCAGGAGAGGGGATCAGACATCGGGCCAGGGGACCGGACGGGCGGCTAGACCCACTCGGCGAAGCCCATGGCGCAGCCGTTCCCCGCTTCCGTGCGGTAGCAGGGGACGTAGTCCACCATGTTCAAGTCCAGGCTGGCGCCGGACATCGCGCCCGCGAGGGCGATCCAGTTCTTGATCTCGGAGGTGCCTGCGCGGAAGCGGACGTCCGGGTAGTCGGTGAGCTTCGCCACGTCATCGTGCTTCAGGCCGTCGATGATCCGGTGGTCCAGCTCCTCCTCGATGACCGTATGGCTGAGCCCGCCAGAGGCGAAGACCGCCACGCGCTTGTCCGAGTCCCATTCCTCGATCGCCCTGCGGAGCGTCTGGCCGAAGCGGTAGCAGCGGGACGCCGTCGGCGTGTTCGGCGGGTAGTAGGTGTTGACGAGCACCGGCACGCTGGGGGTGACGATGTTGTACATCAGCCGCCGGTAGACGTAGTAGAAGGCGTGGCCTATGGAGCCGTCGCCGTCGCGCCCTGGCGGGAGCTTGCTCGAGCGCGCCACGTCGAACTCGTTCTCGATGAACGTTCCGATGAGGTACTCGCCGAGCCCGGCGTCTGCCGGATGCGTCATCCGTTCGGCAGGCCGCCTCGCGACCACTGGGTCGCTGAGGACGCCGCGCATGCCGCCGGGGTTGGGGTTGTCGTCGATGCTGTCCCCGTAGTAGATGGAGATTGCGGGCATGTTGTCGTCGTCGAACGACTCCTTCTGGTCGTCGCCCAGGATGATGCAGACGTCGGGCTTCACGGCTGCCAGCGTCTCCCCCAGATGGGTGATAGCGCTCTGGCAGGCGTCCCAGCGGGTCTGGAACTTCTCGTCGGTGCACTCCTTCTCGAAGTGTTCTCCTGCGCGCAGTTCGGCGAGCTCCCCGAACGAGTACGTGTTGCCGGCGAACCAGTGCACCGCTTGCGTGCGTCCGCGGTCTCCGTAGGTCCGCCAATTCTCCGGCGGCATCTCCAGCTGCGGAGCATGGGAGGAGGCCATACCGAGAACGATCTCTGCCATCATTCACCTCCTGTGCGTCTTCCGAGCGGAGTCTACACGCTGCGGCACTGCAAAACGACTTCCTCCAGACCGCCCACGAACGCTCTGGTAGACTCCCGCCAACCGGTAGGAGAGGGTAGCAGCCGCGATGGGAGTGCCTGCCTCACAAGCGTGGACCGTGGCGTCCCACGTCATCAAGCAGCGTCTCGCGGGACGCAAGCGTTACCCGCTCGTGCTCATGCTGGAGCCGCTACTGCGCTGCAACCTCGCCTGCGCGGGGTGCGGGAAGATCCAGTACCCGCCCCACGTGCTCAAGCGCGCGCTCACCGTCGAGCAGTGCCTGGCCGCGGTGGAGGAGTGCGGCGCGCCCATCGTCAGCATCCCGGGCGGCGAGCCGCTCCTCTACCCGCCCATCGGCGAGCTTGTGGAAGAGCTGACCCGCCGCGGGAAGTACGTCTATCTCTGCACCAACGCCCTGCTGCTGAGGGGGGAGGGGGGGGAGAAAAACCTTGTCCCCCCCCACCGCCCCCCCCCCTCTCCCCCCCACCGCACCCGTGCGGCGCGCGGGCGG
>JAPOOH010000233.1 GCA_026713505.1 Chloroflexota bacterium
CCCCGGGTGCGTCCGCAGAGCGCGACGCGGGGCACGGGGCGCGCGGGGCGGGCGAGCCCCTTCCCTTCCTCGGCGGCGCCCCCGCCGTTGGCTCGCCCAAGCGGCCCGCTCCGCCGCCCGGGCCTCCATCCGCCGTTCAGCCGGCGCGCAATCCGATGGACGTTCCGCTCAGCGCGCTGCGGTCCGTCAACCGCACGCACTCCGCCGCCATCCGGCAGCTGCTCATCAGGCGGGAGATGCTCACGCACTCGGGCGAAGCCACCGTGGGGGACCTCCTCTACCTTTTCCCCCGGCGCCACGTAGACCGCAGCGAGCGTCGAGCAGTCGCGCAACTCCGCGTCGGCGAGGAGCAGACCGTCGAGGCCGCGCTCTGGGACGCGTACGAGGTGCGCCTTGGTCGCGGCGGACGCATCCGCGCTACCGAGGCTGTGGTCGGGGACGACACAGGCAACCTGCGCGTGATCTGGTGGGGTAACCCGTGGATCGCCCAGCAACTCAAGAAGGCCATCGCCGAGCTCGCGCAGACGCCCAGCGGCGTCCCCCGCATCGCGCTCAGCGGCAAGGTGACGCTCTTCCAGGGCAAGAAGCAGATGGAGTCGCCGGAGTGGGAGGTGCTCGGGAGCGTCACGGCCCCCGGCCTGCATACGGCTGGCCTCGTGCCGTTCTATCCGTCGGCCGTCACTGTCAAGGGCAGGCGCATACCGCCCCGCAGGATGCGGGAGATCGTGCGCGAGGCACTGGACAGTGTGAAGGGCGGCATGCCCGATCCGCTGCCGGACGCCGTGCGGGAGGACGTGGGGTTGCTGGCGCTTGGCGAGGCCATCGGGCAGACGCACTACCCGGACTCCGAGGACGCGAAGGAGCAGGCGCGGCGACGGCTGGCCTTCGACGAGTTCCTTGCCATCCAGCTCCGCGTGGGGATGGAGCGCAATTACACGTCCAGCCGGGAGGGCATCGTGCTGCCCTCCTTCCCGCCGGTGGTGGAGGCGTTCATCGCGGCGCTGCCGTTCGAGCTGACGGCGGGCCAGCGCACCGCGCTCGAGGAGGCGATGCAGGACGTGTCCGGCGGCGGGAGGCCGATGAACCGGGTGCTGCAGGGCGACGTGGGCTCCGGCAAGACGGTGGTGGCGGTGGCGTTGCTGCTCGCCGCGGTGGCGGCCGGCTGCCAGGGGGCGATGATGGCCCCCACCGAGGTGCTTGCGGACCAGCACTTCCTCAACGTGCGCCGTCTGCTCGGGGGTGCGGCGCACTCCCTGGAGAACCCTGACTGGTTCTCCGCCGTGCTGGAGGGCAACCCAGAGCCGGTGACCGTCGCCCTGCTCACGGGCAGTACGCGCGCCGGCCCTCGCCGGGAGATCCTCAGGATGGCGGCGGAGGGCACGCTGGACCTGCTCATCGGCACCCACGCTCTCATCCAGGCGCAGGTCGAGCTGCCGAACCTCGCCCTCGCGGTGGGTGACGAGCAGCACCGTTTCGGCGTCCTCCAGCGCGACGCGTTGCGCGGCAAGAGCGCCGTGGGTGAACCGCACCTGCTGCTCATGTCCGCCACGCCCATCCCCCGTACGCTCGCCCTGACGCTCTACGGCGGGCTGGAGATATCCACCATCCGCGAGCTCCCGGCGGGACGCCAGGAGATCCTGACGCGCAGTGTGGACCTCTCCCGCGCCCGCGATGCCGAGGGCTACCTGCTCACGCAGGTGCGGGAGGGCCGCCAGTGCTTCATCGTCTATCCCCGCATCGACGACTCGGACGACCGGTACGGGGGCCTCGAAGATGACGATGACGGGGCGGGCGACGACATCGACGAGAATTCCGACATCGTTCCCGAGCCGGTGTCGCTCCCTCCGCTCACCGCGGTCGCGGAGTACGAGCGCCTGCGCACCACGACGCTCGCGGACGCACGCGTTGGCCTGCTGCATGGGCGGATGCCCCTGCCGGAGAAGCAGGCCGTTATGGACGAGTTCCGGGCCGGAGAGATCGACGTCCTCGTCTCGACGCCCGTCATCGAGGTAGGCATCGACGTGCCGAACGCCACGGTGATGATGGTGCAGAGCCCATCCCGGTTCGGCCTCGCCCAGCTCCACCAATTGCGCGGGAGGGTAGGACGCGGCGCGCACCGCAGCTACTGCTTCCTCGTTGCGGAGTCGGAGAGCGAAACGTTCGAGCGCTTGAGCGAGGCGCGGCGGCTGCGCGTCGCGAACGGCGACGACTGGGGGGAGGTCGAGCAGTGGTTCCGCGCAGCGCTCGCGCAGGCGGAAACGAGCAGGCAACGGCTGAACGTACTGGTGCGCACCAACGATGGCTTCGAGATCGCTGAGGCCGACCTGGCGATGCGGAGCCAAGGAGACTTCTTCGGCACGCGCCAGTCGGGCATCACCCGTGTCAGGATGGCGCGCCCGAGTGACCGGGACCTGCTCGATGCGTCCCGGGAGCACGCCGGACGTATCCTCCAGATCGACCCGGAGCTGAACACGCTCCCCGGCCTTCGCGCGGCCGCCGAACGACTGACCGAGGCCGTGACGAACGAGATGGCCTGACGCCCGCGCTTGCCCCCGCCCCAGCCGGGCGCCCATAATGCGCCGCATGCGTGTCAGCAAGATGGAATGGCGGGGCGTTCGCGTGCCGCTGAAGCGCCCCGAGCTCGCCCTGGACCCGTCCAAGGCAGGCCGTAACGCGCTCCTCATCTGGATGCACATGGACAACGGTCTCGTGGGGGTGGGCGAGGCGGCCACCGCGGGACCCGGCCGGCCGCCCCGCATCGCCGACCTCGCTGCGCTCCTGCACGACCTCGCGCCCTCCGCGTTGGGTCTGCATCCCGCTGTCGCTTTCGACATCCTCTCCGCGCTCGCCCCTCCAGGAGCGACCTGCAACGCGCTGCGGTTCGGCCTGGAGACGGCGGCATTCGACGCCATGGGCAAGAACGCCGGACGCCCCGTGACCGACCTGCTTGGCGGCGTCATCGACTGGACGCCGATCGTGGGGCTGCTGGACTTCCTGCCGCCGGATGGGGCGGCGGAGCAGGCGCGCGCCGCGGTGGAGGAGGGCTACGAGTGCGTCAAGGCGTCGCTGGGCGCACGCGACGCCGAGACGGACATCGAGATCGTGCGCGCCGTGCGCCTGGCGATCGGCGACGACGTGGCGCTCCGTGCCGACGTGGACGAGGGCTGGACCGCGGAGCGCGCCATCCATACGCTGGAGCGCTTAGCGCCGTTCAACCTGGACTTCGTGGAGCAGCCGGTCATCGCGGAGGACATGAGCGGCCTCGCGCGGATCCGCAGCGTGTCGCCCGTGCCCATCGCCGCCGACGAGGCAGTCGGCGTGATGAGGGACGCCGTCAGGGTCGTTGAGGCAGAGGCCGCGGACGTGCTCGTGGTAAAGGCGGCGCAGGCGGGGGGGATCCGCGCCGCGCCGGGCATCATGGCCCCACGCGCGGCGAATGGGCCGCGGAGGCCGGGTGCGGCGTC
>JAPOOH010000604.1 GCA_026713505.1 Chloroflexota bacterium
ACCACTTATGATTTCCCCGGCTCACAGAACACCTATTTCTTTGCGCTCGGTAATAATGGGAACGCTGCCGGACACTACCAAGATAGCGAGGGTTTATACCACGGTGTCATTTTGGAAAATGGCGAACTGCGGCAATACGATTTCCCGGATGCCGTCCAAACGGAGATACACGGTATCAGTGACGCGACCGGGGCACTAACGGGTAATTTCATTGATGCTGCTGACATTCGCCGTGGATTCTCAGCGGACGAAATCATTGAGTTCCCCGGGGCAACGGCAACTTATGCCCATTTCGTAAATTCAAGTGGGGGTATGGTCGGCAGCTACGTAGATGCTGAGGGCTATTTTCAACCTTATGTGCGTACGCCGACAGGCAGGTTTATATCTCTCGATCTTCCAGGCGCAGCAACTCTGGAATACTTTTTTGTCCACGGTATCAACGATGCGGGGACGGTCGTAGCCCGATCCAAGCGGGTAGACAGTCTCCCGAGTACGTTCGTCGGCACATTCCGGGGTGGGTTGAATCAATTTAGTGTTCCGGGAAGCGTTAGCACGGAGGGCTATAACATCAATCAGGATGGCTCCATCGTCGGACACTATGAATCCACCGATGGACGCACACACGGATTTATCGCCAGACCCGCAGCGGACACCGATGCCCCCGTCGCTGATCAACCTGTTGTCACACCGGATGACCTGAACTATACGTTTGAGAGTATTGATGTGCCGGGTGTAGACTTTTTAGCGGTGACAGCGAGTTCCGACTTTGAAGATTACGCCGGCTATACGAAAAGCCTCGATGGTCAAAAGAGGGTCGCCTTTACGCTCATCAATAGCGTTTTTACGACATACCATTTCCCAGGTGCCAAGAACACCTATTTCTTCGCGCTCGGCAATGATGGGCGAGCCGCCGGGCACTACGAGGATAGCGAAGGTCTCCACCACGGGGTCGTCTTAGAGAATGGCGAACTGCGGCAATACGATTTCCCGGATGCCGTCCAAACGGAGATATACGGTATTTCTGATGCAACGGGCGCACTCACGGGTAATTTTACCGATGCTTCTGGCATTCGCCGCGGGTTCACTGGAGACACAATCGTTGAGGCACCCGGGGCATCGGAAACATTCGCAGATTTTGTGGCGGCGGGCCGGCTCGTAGGCAGCTACATAGATGCTGATGGGATATATCATCCATACACGCTTCACCCGAATGGCAGGTTTGTATCTGTTGACCTTCCAGGCGCAGCAACTCTGGAATATATGTTTGTGCACGGTATCAACGATACCGGAATTATCATTGGCAGATCTAAACGGATGGAAGATATCCCGCGCACGTATGTCGGCACATTCCGGGACGGGCTGCAGGAATTGATATTTCCGGGCAGCACTTCCACGGAGGGCTACAATATCAATCAGGACGGTTCTGTCGTCGGGCACTATGACTCTCCCGACGGACGCAGACACGGATTTATCGCAAGGCCTGCTACCGAGGCAGTGAGCGATCTTTTGGGCAACACCTACACCGTCACGCTGTCCAAAGGTCTGAACATGCTTTCTGTGCCGTTAGCACCACCAACACCGATGACTGCCAAGAGCCTTGTCGCTATAACAGGCGCAACAACCGTTATCACGCTGGATGCGGTAAACCAGCGGTTCGTCCCCTGGACACATAGTGCACCCGATGACGGTTTCCCGATTGAAGGCGGCAAAGGCTACATCGTCAATGTCCCACAACCCCGCAACTTTGCCTTCGTCGGATCACAATGGACAAATCAGACAGAAGCTGCTGCTGCACCAACTGCTATATCCACAGAAACGTGGGCGTTCGTCGTCAGTGGCCACTTGGAAGGTAAACCCGCATTTGACGGCTATCAAGTCAGCGTCCGGAACCTCAGAACAAACAACCTCATAACCGCCTCTGTACAAGGCGATTATTTCGCTGCTGCGACTGCCGATTTGAAGCGACGCAGCGTCGTTCAAGTCGGAGATGTGATTGAGGTGCGCGTCATCGGTCCGAATGGAAACACTGAATCGCAACCCCTCACTTTCAAAGTGACCCCTGAGCACCTCGCAAACGCGGTCTTGTCTGTCCGGCTGGATGGCATCGGTCAACCGAATCAGAATCTTCTGTTGCAGAACTATCCGAATCCGTTTAACCCAGAGACATGGATACCCTATCAACTCTCCGAAGACAGTTCTGTATCGGTCTCCATTTATGATACAACCGGTCAGTTGATTCGCACACTTTCGCTCGGTTTCCAATCCACAGGCTTCTATAATAGTCGGGGGCGCGCGGCTTATTGGGATGGGCGGAATGCCCTTGGAGAACGCGTTGCGAGTGGTATCTATTTTTACCAGTTGACAACGCCGTCTTTTCAGCAAACACGGCGACTCGTCATTGTAAAATAGCGGCAATCCGTATAAAACAACAGGCAGCAGGGGTGTGCCTGCTGCCTTTATCAGATTAACTGTCAAGAAATGTTTGATAGTCAATCTCTAATTGTTTAAGAATACTTCGGAGCGTCCCTATTTTCAAATCTCTACTACCCCAATCAGGGATAGATGCTGACAGTTTAGTTTGCGGATGTTCCCAGATACGATGGGAACCTGACCTTCTCCTCTTTATTTTTTCATAGCCAAGTTGACGCAGCTTTTTGGCTACTTCGCGATACTTCATCGATAGGCACCACTGTTTCCAATAGATGCCTAACTGTAGCATCCTCCACATTGTCGTCTAAAATCTGAATTTCTTCAGGCAAAGACCGTTGTTGGTGATCGTAAAGTTCAACAACAGCATAAAACGCATCAGTGACGACCTCTTTAATATCGTCTAAAGAGTCGCATTCTGTAATCAATTCGGGTAATTCTTGACAAGTTATTGTGAATCCACCTTCTGGTTGCTCTTCTAAAATGAGTGTTAGTTTACATCTCATAGTGGGTCTCCTATTCACAGAACTGTTCATTACTTTTTTAATCTCCTTTTTGGGTAGCCCTCTAAAGTATACAACTTTTTTCTAAACTTTGTCAACCTTTTATAGTGATTTTACTTGACTTTAGGGTATAATTCCCCATGAAACTCAATTTTAACCAAAACATTCTTAGCCGGTGTGAATGCCCATTAGTGGTATTCACACTGGCACAGGAGACCAACGGTTTCCTATGCTACATTTTTAACCCCTAAATCCCCTGATCAGGGGATTTTTTTTATCCGAAAACTGAATAACGCTGTTTCGCAACTCCCCCGTAAAAAACCCAAATACCTCTCTAAAAAATGTCCAATATTATATCAGGACACACCAAAACATACATGAATTATTTAATATCAAATGTCCTGATATAATATAGCCTTAAATCCTTGCCACCATTGGGTTTTCTCGCATTAAAAATTTGAAAAAAAAAGAGGATTTGTGATACAATTTAAGGTAAATTTGATTAAACATTTTGTGGACATCAATTGCACACGTTCAACCCCCCTTTTTTAGGGAGAAAACGCTTTCGTATGGGGTATCCACACCGAAATGTGCTATTTTCAAACTCACGTTAGAAAAAACGTTTGCCACTCAACGGAGACCCGCCTTAGAGTGGTACGTCTATAGAAAAGTATACCTGACAGAACAAAAAAGTCCCAACGGGGGTTTTTGCTTGGATGCTTTTGCAAAATGTCTATAGAGAGGTTTATTATGTACACTCAGATTCAAACCCGGTTCTTGTTTTACACGTTTACGGTGTTCTTATGCCTTAGTTCTTTTTTCCTAACGGATACTGCTGCACAAGACAACACTGCATCCGCCAGTGACAACTATACATTCGAGACAATTGATGTTCCCGGTGTAGACTCTTTAGCCGTGACGGCGAGTTCCGACTTTGAGGATTACGCAGGCTACACGAAAAGTGCTGACGGTGAGAAAGAGATCGCCTTCACGCTCATTGATGGCGTTTTTACCACTTATGATTTCCCCGGCTCCGCAGAAAACGCATTTTATCTTAATAGCATCCACTTCCGATGTACACCTCACATTGTGGAACAATTTTTCAAGCAGAGCGCAGGACACTACCAAGACATGCCCGATTGGGCGTGAGATTATTCTTATTTTAGGAGAGTGGGTTCGTAAATTGAAAATGATGGGGTGAGAGGTTGACGAAATGGGACATTCAGTATAATTCGGCGGTGCCGTACAGACATTCCTTTGACCCGGAGATTCTACACTTTATGCTAGATACGACAGGGGGCACTGACAGGCGAATTTTTAGACGCTCTCTGGGGGCGGCCGTGGTTTCTCCAGGCGATACAATCCGTTGCGCGTGCCTGAGGCATCGGAAACTTATGCCGACTTTGTGAACGCGATCGGTCGTATGGTGGGTAGCTACGTAGATGCCCGAAGGGATACTTATTCATGGCATACATACTAGCGTAGCCCGACTGGTAGGTTTTCGCTCCAATGTAAAGATTGAGTGCAGTCGTATATTTCAACGAAGTCAATTGGCCACGTGGGTTCAAATTCTTTATTAGCACTTACATTCTTTAGCATAGAGCATATAGTTCGGAACATTATAATGAGTGTATTAGAATGCTATAGGTGTTTACATTTTTTAGCAGTGATAAGTATAGATGCAAATAGCGATCCGAGGATGCTGACTGCGTATTGTCGTACGTGTGGGGCAACTAAAAACCGGCGATATGTTTCAACCCGATGAAAACCCAAGACGTTCTAACGACAATCGCGAAAGTTATATGATGCCACGTTTATCATAAGGACGATCTTCAACACGGTTCTGCGAGGACGGATAAACCAGGCATCCTGTGCTGTGACTCTCTAATCGAAACGCATCCGGAGTCGTAGCGCAGGCATGCAGCAATAAACATATTCAACAGTAGTCAGCCAATCAACGCCCCCCGAGCCTGTGTGTGATATCATGACATTGCGCCCGCTGTTAAGGTAAAACGTAAGGGGGTAAAACTCCGCAGCTCACAGCGACATTAAGTTTTTTGTGGTAAAACCACCCCACGACTAGCCAACCAAAGAGCCTCCATCTCTTGAAACCGCCGTTTTTTTCGGTGGCACCTGCGCAGCAAGAATGTGCACGCACGACTAGAGGGAATCACGAGGAGTGCTGATATTTCAGCCCGCTTCATGAAATGTCATGAAGTTTTTCCAAAGACCTTGGCATCACACCATCTGCCGAAACGCCGATAGATGGTATTCCAATACCCATAGACTTCAGGTATGGCACGCCAGGTAGCTCCCTCTTTAGTTATCCAAAGGAGAGCAGAGAGGAAGCGTCTGCAGTCTTTCTGGATCACCAATATAGACGTTTGGACACGCTTGCAGAAACGGTAAAATACTTTCCCATGCCACATCACTGATAGAATGGGGAAGTTCTTTGGATTTATCTGTTTTTTTAGTTTTCATAAACAATAGAATACAAAATATATGCTAAATGTCAATACTTTTTAAATGTAAACACAACTACATTTTCTCAATCTAATGCATTAACATAACAACATTAGACACTAAGTCAATATTGTTTTACATCGGGGTGTGTAAAGTTTTTGG
>JAPOOH010000234.1 GCA_026713505.1 Chloroflexota bacterium
AACTTCACCGGCACGTTGTGCTCCACGATGGTCGCAAGCTCGGACATCGTCATCTGGAAGCCGCCGTCACCGGCGATACTCCACACGGGACGATTGGGCTGCGCGAACGCCGCACCCATCGCCGCGGGCACCTCGAACCCCATCGTCCCCAGCCCGCCGGACGTGATCCAGGAGCCGGGCTCCTTGAAGACGTAGTGCTGGGCCGCCCACATCTGGTGCTGGCCCACGCCCGTCACCACGATGGCGCGACCGTCCGTGGCCGCGCACAGCTCCTGCACCACCTGCTGCGGACGGAGCCCGTTGCCCTTGCCGGAGCTCAACGGGTGCTCGGAGCGAAGCGCCTCCAGTTCCGCGATCCACTCGGGACGCGAGACCTGCTCCACCTGCTTCACCAGCGCATGCAGCACGCGCTTCGCGTCGCCGACGATGGGCACCGTGACGCCCACATTCTTGCCGACCTCGGCCGGGTCGATGTCGATGTGGATGACCTTCGCGTTCGGAGCGAACGCGCTCAACCTGCCGGTGACCCGGTCGTCGAACCGCATCCCGACGCCGATGATGAGGTCCGCGCGGTCTATCGCCCAGTTGTTATACGCCTGGCCGTGCATCCCCGGCATGCCCATGCTCAGGATGTGCTCTCCGGAGAAGCTGCCGATGCCAAGCAGCGTCGTGATGACGGGTATCTGCGCCTTCTCCGCGATCTCCCGCACCTCCGCGAACGCGCCGGAGATGATCGCGCCGTGCCCCACGAGCAACAGCGGCCGCTGCGACACCTGGATGAGCTGCGCAGCGCGCTTGATCATCTGCCCGTGCCCCTCCATCGTCGGTTTGTAGGAGGGGAGGTTCACGTGCTCCGGGTAGTCGAAGTCCGCGCTCTCCGTGAGCACGTCGCGCGGCAGGTCGATGAGCACGGGCCCCGGGCGGCCGGTGCGCGCGATGTGGAACGCCTCGCTCATGATGCGCGGGATGTCCGCCGTGTCCATGACGAGGTAGTTGTGCTTGGTGATAGGCAGCGTGATGCCGGTGGTGTCAGTCTCCTGGAACGCGTCCCGTCCGATGGCGGCGCGCGGCACCTGCCCCGTTATCGCTACCATGGGCACGGAGTCCATCATCGCGGTCGCGAGCGGCGTGACGAGGTTGGTCGCCCCCGGTCCCGAGGTCGCGATGGCAACGCCCACCTTGCCGGATGCGCGTGCGTAGCCGTCCGCCGCGTGGCCGGCGTTCTGCTCGTGCCGCACGAGGATGTGCCGCAGTTGCGGGTACTCCGGCAACGTCTGGTAGAGCGGCAGAATCGCGCCGCCGGGGAGGCCGAACATGACGTCCGTCCCCTCCCGCACCAGGCTTTCGCAGACCATCTGTGCGCCTGTCAAACGCAAGGCTGACTCACCTTCCCTTTCGCTCGTCGTTCCGTAACCGGAGCGCTCTCCGCGAGGTAAAAAAAGGACCCGCCCCATGAAGGGACGGGCCGTTGACCCGCGGTACCACCCTACTTCCCCGGCAACATTCAACAGCCGGGGCAGCTTACCTGCGCGGTAACGGCGCGCTCCGCTGGCCCTACGGGATCGGTTCAGGCCAGCCGCTCGGGGACGAGTTCAGGGGGGCTTGTCCATCGCCGGTCTCGCACCGAGACGACCGGCTCGCTGGGATGCGCTTGCCCCCTACTACTTCCCTTCCTCGCGGATACGGATGTAGAAACCGCCAACATGCTAATACAAAGACTCACGCCGAGTCAACTCTCAGGCGTGAGTCGTGCTGATTCCGCACCGCCGTCCGCAACACGATAGACTGTCCGCATGTTGGACCGCCTGGACAGTGCCCTGGCCCGCGCGCGTAACGAGGGCCGCACCGCTGTAGCCCCGTACGTCACCATAGGGTTCCCCTCGATCGAGGATACCCTTGCCATCGTTCCTGCCATCGAACAGGCCGGCGCTGACGCCATCGAGCTCGGCGTGCCCTACAGCGACCCGCTCGCCGACGGCCCCGTCATACAGGCGGCGAGCTACCGGGCGCTGACCGGCGGCGTGGACACGCACGCCTGCATCGAGGCAGTGCGCGACCTGCGTGCCGCAGGGGTGAGCCTCCCGCTCATCTTCATGGGCTACTACAACCCCATCCTGCGTTACGGCATCCCCGAGTACGCCGCAGACTGCGCCGACGCCGGGGTCGACGCGCTCATCATCCCCGACCTGCCGCCGGACGAGGCGGGCGAGTTGCGGGAGGCGGTGGAGGAGCGCGGACTGGGGCTGGTGGCCATGCTCGCACCGACCAGCACGGAGGAGCGCATCGAGCTCGGCTGCGAGCGCGCCCGTGGTTTCGTCTACTGCGTCAGCGTCACCGGCGTCACCGGCGCGCGGAGCGACCTGCCGGACGACCTGCCGGAGTTCGTCGCGCGGGTGCGGCGCCACACGGAGCTGCCGGTCGCGGTGGGCTTCGGCATCGCGGAGCGTCGACACGTGGAGCGAGTGGGACAGGTCGCGGACGTGGCTGCCGTTGGAAGCGCGCTCATCAACGTGATAGATTCCGCCCCGCCCGGCGAGGCGGCTTCCCGGGCCGGCGCGTTCGTACGGGGGCTCACCGCGGCGGGGTGAATGCTCCCCCCGTGGTGCTCGTGGCGAGCCTGTCGGGCTACGAACCATGGACCGACCTGCCGCTCCGTGCAGGAGCGACCGGAGACGATACACATGCCAACCCTTGGACTGCGCGGCGCGATAACCGCCGACGCCAACACGCCGGAGGCTATCCTCGACGCAACGGAGGAACTGTTGCGGGAACTCGTGACAGCCAATGACCTTGTCGAGGAGGACGTAGGCGCGGTATTCTTTACTGCAACCGCGGACCTTACCGCGGAGTTCCCGGCCAAGGCGGCGCGTTTGCGGCTCGGCTGGCTGCAGACCGCACTGATGGACAGTTGCGAGATTCCGGTACCTGGCGCGCCGGAGTCCGTCATCCGGGTACTCCTGCTCCTGAATACGGAGAAGCGGAAAGAGGATCTGCGACCCGTCTACCTGAAGGGCGCTCGGGACCTGCGTGCGCCGGGTGGCGAATGAACCGGCGGAGAGAGATGCGTACAACGCTCGTAATCGAGCCTCGCACTCGTGGCGTTCAAGCCTCTGGCTGCACGCCCCGGCTCTTCCTGTTTACGCGGCGGGGCGGCGTTAGCGACAGCTATCGCTAGGCTCCGCAGCTGTCCTTCCGCCTCCGCATTACCGCACGTACAGAAAGGGGATTGCGTTCATGGCGCGTTCCGTTACCGACCTGCATATCAAATCCATAGAACCGCTTGCGTCTCCGGAAGACCTCCAGCGCAAGCTCCCGCTCACTCCCGCGATGGCCCAATTCGTCGCTGAGGGCCGGGACCAGGTGGAGCGCATCCTGGCCGGGGAGGACTCCCGCCTGCTCGTCATCGTGGGCCCGTGCTCGATCCATGACGAGAAGGCCGCGTTGGAATACGCCGGCAGGCTCAAGGAGCTCGCCGACCAGATGCGCGACTCGCTCTTCATCGTCATGCGCGTCTACTTCGAGAAGCCGCGCACCAGCCTCGGCTGGAAGGGCCTCATCAACGACCCGAACCTCGACGGCTCGTTCGACATCTCGGGCGGCCTCTACCGAGCGCGAAAGCTGCTCATGCACCTAGCGGAGATGGGCGTGCTCGCCGGGACCGAGTTCCTGGACCCGATCACACCCCAGTACCTCGCCGACCTCGTATCCTGGGCCGCCATCGGCGCGCGCACGACCGAAAGCCAGACCCACCGGGAGATGGCCAGCGGTCTCAGCATGCCCGTGGGCTTCAAGAACGGCACTGACGGCAACTCCCAGATCGCCATCGACGCGATGAAGACTGCCCGCGCTCCGCACGCTTTTCTCGGCATAGACCGCCAGGGCCGCACCTGCATCGTCAGCACCAACGGCAACCCGTACGGTCACCTCATCCTGCGCGGCGGCAGCGGCGGCCCCAACTACACGGAGGCCAGCGTCCGGGACGTGCAGTCCAAGCTGGAGGCCATCGGATTGCCTCCGCGCATCATGGTGGACTGTTCCCATTCCAACTCGGAGAAGGACCACAATCGCCATACCATCGCCTTTCGGGACGAGGTGCGCCAGCGCCGCGCAGGCAAAGAGCTCATAGTCGGCCTTATGGCGGAGAGCCACCTCTTCGGCGGGCGGCAGGACCTGGGCGACGACCCGTCGCAGCTCCAGTACGGCGTCTCCATCACTGACGCCTGCATGGACTGGGAGGAGACCGCCGCGATGCTCACGGAGGCGCACCGGGCGCTGACTCCCGAGCCAGTGGCCTGACCGCCCGGGGAGCACCTCGTGCCCGACCTCTGTGAAGAGCTGACCGCACACCGGCCGGACCGGCCGGCCGCTGTCGCCTTCGGCGTGTTCGACGGTGTCCATCTGGGGCATCGCTACGTCCTCGCTACGGTGGTGCGGGCCGCGCAGCAGCGCGGACTCGCGCCCGTCGCGGTCACGCTCGCCAACCACCCGCTTTCCGTGCTCCGCCCGGAGGTACCAGTGCGCATGCTCACGTCGCTGGATGAGCGGCTCAGCCTTCTCGCTGAAACCGGGGTGGAGGCGGTCGTGCCGGTTGCGTTCACAACAGAGGTGTCGCTGCTCACGCCGCGCGAGTTCATGACCGCCCTGCGGGACTGCCTCGGCATGGCCCACTTCGCCGCCGGGCCGGACGTGACGCTCGGCCACAACCGGGAAGGGACGCTCCCCGTGCTCACCGCGCTGGGGGACGAGCTCGGTTACACCATGGAATGCGTAGAACAGCTCGCACTGGACGGCGAACCCGCGCGCAGCACGGCGATACGGCAGGCGCTCGACACGGGCGACGTCGCCCGCGCCGCGCGGATGCTGGGGCGCCCGTTCGCGCTCCAGGGCCCTGTCGTCGAGGGCGAGCGCAGGGGTGGCGGGCTGCTCGGCTACCCCACCGTGAACCTCGGTGTCGGGCCGAAGCAGGCCATCCCTGCGGACGGCGTCTACGCCGCATGGCTGCGGCACGGAACGGACCGTCTGCCCGCGGCGGTCAGCATCGGCCACAAGCCGACCTTCCACGAAGGAGGCCCCAGCGTCGTCGAGGCGTTCATCATCGATTTCGAAGGCGACCTGTACGGCGAGCGGGTGAAGCTCGAGTTCGTGGAACGGCTGCGGGGACAGGAGAAGTTCGACGGCGTCGACGCACTCGTTGCCGCCATGCGGGACGACGTCGCCCGCACCCGGCGTATCCTTGCCCTGCCGCAGGAGGAATCCTGATCATGCCGCCGCTCGAACAGCAGACCATCGACCGCATCACCAAGCGCGGCGTCGCGCACATCATCCCGGAGGACGAGTTCGTCCGCCGTCTGCAGGAGGGCAAGCCGCTCCGCCTCAAGATGGGCTTCGACCCCAGCAGACCGGACCTGCACCTCGGCCACGTCGTTGGCCTCCGCAAGCTGCGCCAGCTGCAGGACCTCGGCCACGAGCTCATCCTCATCGTCGGCGACTGGACGGCGCAGATCGGCGATCCCTCCGGCCAGTCCGACACCCGCACCATGCTCAGCGCCGAAGACGTGCGCGAGAACGCCGAATCGTACATGCGCCAGTTCTTCAAGGTCGTGGACCCGGACAGGACGCGCGCCGTCTACCAGAGCGAGTGGTTCGGCAAGTTCACCCTGACCGACGTCATACGCCTCACCGCGCACTTCACCGTCAACCAGTTCCTGCACCGTGACGACTTCTCACAGCGCTACGCCGCACAGCGTCCCATCGCCGTAACGGAGATGCTCTACCCGCTGCTGCAGGCGTACGACTCCGTCGCCATCGAGGCGGACGTGGAGTTCGGCGGTACGGACCAGCTCTTCAACCTGCTCGTGGGGCGGGAGCTGCAGGAGAAGGTGGGGCAGCGGCCCCAGCTCGTCTTCACCATGCCCATCCTCCCCGGCACGGACGGCGTCCGAAAGATGAGCAAGTCGCTCAACAACTACGTCGCCCTGGAGGACACCCCGCGCGACATGTTCGGCAAGGTCATGTCGCTGCCGGACGACCTCGTCCCGGTCTATTTCGAGCTCCTGACCGACATGCCGGACGACGAACTCGACGCCATCCGCGCCGCGATGGCCCCGGCCTCCACCTCTCCCTCGACGGGAGAGGTCGCGCGCAGCGCGGGTGAGGGTGGAATGAACCCCATGGAGATCAAGAAGCGCCTCGGCGAAGAGCTCACTGCTACCTTCCACTCGCCTGAGGCCGCGACCGCCGCGCGCGAGGAGTTCGAGCGCGTCTTCCAGCGCCGCGAGACGCCGGAGGACATCCCCGCCGTCGCCGTCGACCTGACCGGCCCTGCCGTCATCTCCCACGACGCCGACGGCTTCGACGCCGA
>JAPOOH010000235.1 GCA_026713505.1 Chloroflexota bacterium
CGTGCTGGACGAGATGGACCTGATGTGGATACCCGTCATCCGGGACTGGCGGCTGAACGAGCGCCACTACGGCGCACTCCAGGGCCTCAACAAGGCCGAGACCGCCGCCGAGCACGGCGAGGAGCAGGTGCTCCTCTGGCGCAGGAGCTACGACGTCCCGCCTCCCGCGCTCACGCCGGACGACGAGCGCCACCCCGGCCGCGACCCGCGCTACGGCGTCATCCCCGCGGACGAGATGCCGCTCACGGAGTCGCTCAAGGAGACGGTCGCGCGCTTCGTGCCGTACTGGGAGAGCGCCATCGCGCCGGACATCCGCGCCGGCAAGCGCGTCCTCATCGTCGCCCACGGCAACAGCCTGCGCGCGCTCGTGAAGCACCTCGACAACATCTCGGACACCGACATCATCGACCTCAACATCCCCACCGGCGTCCCGTTGGTCTACGACCTCGCGGACGACCTCACGCCGCAGGGCAGCCGCTACCTGGGCGATCAGGCCGCGGTCGAGGCTGCGGTGGCCGCGGTCGCCGCGCAGGGCAAGGCGTCGCCGTAGGGTAGGGCGTCCGGGTAGCGCGGGGAACCGGTCAGTCGGCGGCGGTCTCGGTGCGCTGGTCGTGGCGCCAGATGCCGCGCCACGTCAGCCCGGACGCCGCGGTGATGCTCAGGCAGATGCACCCGTTGATGATGAACGCTCCGGGCACCCCTGCGATCGACGACACGCCGCCGATGACGGCCGAGCCCGTCCCGTTCCCCAGCCCGGCGAGGATCGACGAGAAGCTGCCCACGCGCCCCCGGTAGTAGTCGGGCGCCACGAGCTGGATGAGCGCTTGCCTCGCCGTGAAGCTGACGACGTCCATGAGGCCGAGGACCGCCAGCACGCCCAGCGCGAGGAAGAACCACGACGACAGCAGGAGCGCGGCCAGTCCCAGCGCTGCGAGCCCGATCGAGTAGCCCACGTTGGCGAGCACGATCATGATGCCCTTGCGCGGCGGGTCGCCCATGCGGAGGAGGATGCCGGTGCCGAGGAAGGAGCCTGCCGCGGGCGCCGCAACCAGCATGCCAAGGCCGACCGCGCCCACCCCGTACACCTCTTCCGCCAGCGCCGGCATGATGATGCGGAAGAACCCGAACGACATCACGCCGAAGTCCATCAGGTACGCGCCCCAGAGCACGTCCTTCGTCCTGAGGTAGCGCGCCCCCTCCCATATCGCCGCGAACGATACGCGTCGGGCCTCGCCGAGCTGCTCCCCCGACGTGCGGATCGCCATCGTTGCGATGACGGCCAGCAGCAGGAATACCGCGTTGACCGCGAACGCCGTGCCCACGCCCACCAGCGCGATGAGCACTCCGCCGACGAGCGGCCCACCGAACAGCGTGCCCTGGCTCAGCGCGCCGAACCACGTGATGCCGTTCATGACGTGGGTCCTCGGCACCAGGCGGGGCAGGAACGCCCGCTCTGCCGGACGGCCCAGGATGCTCATGCCCGACCAGAAACTCGCGAGGAGCCACAGGTGCCACACCTGCACGGCCCCCGAGAATATGAGCACAGGCAGCAGGGCCAGCCCCAGGAAGTTGGCCGCCTGCGTGTAGATGATGAGCCGCTTGCGGTCCACCGCATCCGCGAGCGCCCCGCCCAGCAGGCCGAGCACGATGACGGGGAGGGTCATGAAGATCCCGGTGATGCCGAGGTCCAGCTTGGACCCGGTGAGGTCGAAGACCAGGTAACCGAGAAGAAGCTCGCGCATGTTGCGCGCTAGCCCCTGCAGCAGCCCCTGGGCCCAGAACAGCTGGAAGTCGCGGATAGCGAGCGCGCCCCACCGTCCCAGCGGGGCGTCCTCGGCGCTCGACTCCTCCCCATGTCGCTCGATCGCCATCCCGCTCACTCTATCACCGCGCCTTCGGCTGCGCCGTTTGCCACCTCTCGCGCAACCCCGTATCGTTGCCCTCGACGCACCCATCAGCAGAGGAGACGCCGTCATGGTAGAAGACCGCACGATCGCAGCAGACCCCAGCTGGAGCGAGCACGACGCCGACGAGTGGGCGGACGCCATCACGACGGCGATGAAGCTCGGCGGAGTGGAACACTTCTTCTTCGTCTCCGGCTCCGAGATCGGCTTCTACCAGGAGGCTGTCGCGCGCGCTGCCGCGAAGGGCTGGCCCGCGCCGCGCCTCCTCACCGTCACGCACGAGGGCTCGGCGCTCAACGCCGCGCTCGGCAGCGCGATGGTGCGTGAGCAGCCGGCGGCCACCGCGGCGCACGTGGACGTCGGCACGTTCAACTACGGCGCGGGACTCCACACCGCGTGGCGCGGCGGCTACCCCGTCCTCATCACGGCGGGCGCGGGACCGCGCGCCTATCCGGGCTCGATGCGCGGCTCGCGCTCCAACAGCGTGCAGTGGGTGCAGGAGCCGCGCGACCAGGGCGAGATCGTGCGGCAGTACACGAAGATCGACCACCGGCTCGACCACACGGACAACCCGGGACTCATCGTCAGCCGTCTGCTGCAGGTCGCGATGAGCGAGCCGCGCGGGCCGGTCTACATGACCGTGCCGCAGGAGGCGGCGATGCTGCCGCTGCCCGGTAAGACGCGCTTCCCGACCCGCGACGAGCTCGGCGTCGCGCGCCCCACGTGGCCCGACCCGTCGGACGCGAAACGCGTCGCGGAGTGGCTGGTGAATGCGCAGAACCCGGTCGTCATCCTCGGGCAGTCGGGCCGCAACAGCGCGTCGGTCGCGCCGCTCGTCCGGCTGGCGGAGCTGCTCGCGCTCCCGATGATGGACTCGGACCGCACGATGACGCTGAACTTCCCGACCACCCACCCGCTCTCCGGCACGGGGCCGTCCGCCGCGCAGGCGGACGTGGTGGTCGTCATCGAGACGCCGGTGCCGTACATGCCGGCGAACGCTCCCGCCCCCGGCACGAAGATCGTGTGGGTGGACCCGGACCCGGTGCAATCGCGCTACAAGACGATGGAGTTCCACGCCGACGTGTGGCTGCCGGTGCTCGCCGGGCCGTTCGCGGAGGCGGTCTACGAGCAGGCCGCGGCGATGCTGTCGAAGGCGGACATGAACCGGATAGAGGAGCGGCGCGAGCGGCTGGCGCAGCGCAAGCAGGAGATCCGGAAGCAGGACGAGGAAGCCGCTCTACGTGTTGCGACGCGCGACCCCATCAGCCCGCGGTGGGTCGGCTACCAGATAGGGCAGATGCTGGAGGAGCAGGCCATCGTGCTGGACGACACGCTCAGCTCGACCGCCGCATTCCGTCCGTACCACGGCCGTCACCTGCCGGGCTCCTACTTCAAGAGCGGCGGCAGCGCGGGCGGCTGGGGCACCGGCGCGGCGTTCGGCGCGAAGACCGCCGCTCCTGACCGGGATGTCGTGCTCGTGACCGGCGACGGCTACTTCATGTTCGGCAGCCCACTCGCGGCGCTCTGGTCGTCCGGGCACTACAAGACGCCGTTCCTGACGGTGGTGTTCGTCAACAAGTCGTACAGCACGGGGACAGCGGGCGTGGACGGCGCGTACCCCCGCGGCTACGCGGCGTCGGCGGGCTACGAGGGCGGGCTGTTCGACCCGCCGCCCAACTTCGCGAAGCTCGCCGAGGCGGCGAACGGCTACGGCGAATCGGTGACGGACCCCGCGGAGGTCGGCCCTGCGCTCAAGCGAGGGCTGACGGAGGTGCGGAACGGCTCGCCGGCAGTCATCGCGGTGCAGCTTCCCACCCTCCCGGACGAGCTGCACAAGCTCGGCGGGACGCGGTAGGGGGCGAGGTTCCTCCGCCACCCCGCGCCGGAGTACCCTCACCCTAACCCTCTCCCCTTGTAGGGAGAGGGGACCAGACGGGCGCGTCCATTCCCAGGTTCACCCCCATCCCCGCATCAAGTGCGGGGATGGCTCTGACCTTCACCCATCAAGGGGGAAGGGATCAGACCCAGGCTCCCATCTCAACTAGAGGCTGAGTCCCATGAGGGGTAGGACCTCGCCTGCGAGGCGGCGGGCCTGGCGCTCGTGGTCGTAGACGGGGTTGAGGGCGATGAGGCCGAGGCCCGTGCCGGCAATAGCAGCCAGGCCCTCGGCGCACTGCTCGGGCGTACCGTAGACGCCAACGCGGTCGGCGCGCTGTCCGCTGCCGGAGTGCATCGTGAACCAGGGCTGCATCCGCCGCAGCGCCGTCTCCGGGTCGTCCTCGACGCCGATGAACACGCGCTTCGCGGTGGTGAACGTGGCGGGGTCGCGCCCGTGGGCCTCGAGGCGGGCGCGCATCGCCTCCTGCTCGTCGCGGAATCGCGCCGTGGACGTGGCACCCGCGCCCATCCAGCCGTCGCCGAGCCGGGCGGCGCGGTCGAGCGCGGCAGGGGCGTGTCCGCCGAACCAGAGCGGGATGGAGGGTTGCACGGGCGTGGGGCTGATGAAGGCGTCGTCCAGCTGCCAGAAGCGCCCGTCGAAGTTGACGCGCTCGCCGGTCCAGAGTCGCTGCATCAGCACCAGCCCCTCCTCGAAGCGCGATGCCTTCCCCGCCACCGGAGCGCCGAACGCCTCCGAGAACGGCGCGCCGGTCGCGTTGCCCATCCCCACTCCGGCGATGACGCGCCCGTTGGAGAGGCGGTCGAGGGTCGCGAGGCTCTTGGCGAGGTTGATGGGGTTGCGCAGGACGCTGATGAGCACCGAGCTGCCGAGGAGCGCCCTGTCCGTGAGGGCGGCGGTGTAGGAGAGCAGCGGGATGGGCGCGAGGTCGTTGTGGGCGTTGATGGCCTGCTCCACGACCCAGCAGCTGTGGTAGCCCAGCTCCTCGACCGCCGCGAAGAAGGGCGGCAGCGCGGCGATGTCGATCTCGCCGGGGAACCGCTGGGGAATGGCGATGCCGAAACGCAGGTTAGGGTCGATGATGGCGTGCTCTCCTTGCGGTAGCTTTACGTCGCTATGTAGGGCAGGGGTAGTTCTTCCCACCCACCCGCCCGATGCGTTGTGGGGGACACCCCCACGCCGCGGCCTGTGCCCGTGGCAGAGGCGTTTCCCCCTCTGCACTCCTTTCCGGGTCTACTTGCCCAGGATGTTGAGGGCGGCGCCGGCGCGGAACCATTCGAGCTGTTCGTTGCTCATGGTGTGGGTGAGCTCGATGTC
>JAPOOH010000236.1 GCA_026713505.1 Chloroflexota bacterium
CGGGCACGGTCGACGTCCTCGTCGAGCCGGAGGGGCCGAACGTGCGCGTCGACAGCGCGCTGTACCAGGGCTACGAGGTTTCGCCGTACTACGAGTCGATGATGGCGAAGCTCATCGTGCACGGCGAGACGCGGGAAGAGGCGATCGGCAACATGATCGCCGCGCTGAAGCAGTACGTCATCGAGGGGCCGGTCGTGAACATCCCGCTGGTGAAGCGGGTGCTGGAGCACAAGGAGTTCCGTGAGGCGACGTTCGACAACGCATTCCTGGAGCGGATGCTGAACGAGCCGGCGCGCAACAGCGCGATCGCCGCCGCGATAGCCGTGGCCCTGGCGCTGGAAGACGAGTCCCCACAGCAGGTAGAGTTCAGCAAGTGGCGGATGCACGGTCGCCGGGCGGCGATGGTGAACCGCCTCAGCAGCAACGGAGTGATGTTGTGAAGCGCGTACGCATACGAGTGAACGAGGAGTGGTACGACGTCGAGATAGGCGACCTGTACCAGCGTCCCGTCGAGGTGGTGGTGGACGGCGAGGAGTACCTGGTGGAGGTCGGCGATCCGTCGGAAGCGGGCGCGCCGCCGGTGCGCCGGGCAGCCGCGATGAAGACGGAGCAGCCGGGCCTGCGCGGCATCACGCAGGGCGACGAGCGCGTCATCCGCTGTCCGCTGCCGGGCAAGATCGTCTCGGTCACCATCACGAAGGGGCAGGAGCTGCAGGCGGGCGACGAGATATGCCTGCTGGAGTCCATGAAGATGGAGCAGAGCGTGCGCATGGCCCGCGGCGGCATCGTGAAGGGCGTGAAGGTAAAGAAGAACCAGGCCGTCGAGGCCGGTCAGCCGCTGCTGGAGATCCAGTAGCACATGACGACCCAGCCCCAGCCGGAGCCCGGCGAGTACTACCTCTGCTCGCTCAAGGAGCTGCAGAAGGAGGGCGTAGTCGTCGTCGATTTCGAACACCCGAAGTACCGCAAGTGGGAGCTTGCGCTCTTCTGGGACGGCGAGCGCACGGGGGCGCTGGACAACTTCTGCCCGCACCAGGGCGCGATGCTCTCCTACGGCATGATCTTCCCGGGGGAGGTCGTGTGCCCGCTGCACTCGGCGGTGTTCGACATCGTCACGGGCGAGTGCCTCGACCGCTACACGTACGACGCGACGGCGTACGAGACGTTCGTGCGGGACGGCGGGGTCTGGGCGCAGCTGCCGGGGCGTCCGCTGCCGCGGAAGTAGGCCAGGCTCACCCTCACCCGCGCGTGCATCGGCACGCGCACCCTCTCCCAGGGGGAGAGGGGATCGAACACACCTCGCCCTCAGGGAGAGGTCTCCGCGCAAGCGGCGGGTGAGGGTTGTTCCGGTAGGGATGGTTCGACAGGCTCACCATGAGCGGAGCCTATCCCCCAGCCCACCCTCAGGTGATACCATCTAGTCCCGTGGCGCAGGCGCCGCGAGACAACCCCCGACGCAAGGTCCCATGGCCCTCGAAAGCATCGTCGTTCGCGGCGCTCGCGAGCACAACCTCAAGAACATAGACGTCACCATCCCGCGCGACCGGCTCGTCGTCATCACCGGGCCGTCCGGCTCCGGCAAGTCCACGCTGGCCTTCGACACCATCTACGCGGAGGGCCAGCGGCGCTACGTCGAGTCGCTCTCCGCATACGCGCGCCAGTTCCTCGGGCGCATGGACAAGCCGGACGTCGAGTACATCGAGGGGCTTTCACCCGCAATCTCCATCGACCAGAAGGGCGTCTCCAACAACCCGCGCTCCACGGTAGGCA
>JAPOOH010000482.1 GCA_026713505.1 Chloroflexota bacterium
CGGTCGTTGAGCGCCGCCTTCGACTCGCCGTACGTCCCGAGGCTGCGGCGCGACCCGCGACGCGCGCCCAACTGGCTGGTGATGAGCGCGATCTTTCGCTGCTCGCTACGTGTGACCGCGCCCATCAGCAATTCGGTCATCTCGATCGGTGCCTCTGCGTTGACTCGGTGCACGGCTGCGGCGCTCATGCCGTCGCCCTGGACCCCCGCGTTATGGATCAGGACGTCGATCGCCTCATCTCCCAACGCATCGCGGAATGCCCGCTGCTGCGCGGCATCGGTCACCTCGAGCCCGTGGAGACAGACGTCGCCGGTCACCGCGCCGAGTGCCCCGGGGCCCTCCTGAGTGCGCGTCGTTGCGTGCACCCGCCACCCCTCGTCCGCGTATCGCTTGACCAGTCCCAGACCGATGCCCCGGCTTGCGCCGATCACCGCCACGGTCGGCATGCTCATCCTCCTCTCCGGCCCCTACACCCGGCGTGCACGGGCAACATAGCGAAAAATGCAGACCTTGCGGAACGCCAGGGCGGCCCTATCTGACGGACGGTGCCTCCGACCACGTATGAATCGTTCGTCTGTGAGCCTGAACTCGCCGGGTGACTACCGTGTGCCTGGCCGCCAAACTCACTCGCCTGAGAAACATTGTGCGAACGGGTGGCGAGCATGGCAGAACGGCCAGTGGACTGGACGGTGACGAGGCTTGCGGGCGCACCGGGGGCGGAAGTGCAAGGGCTCGACATCGACAGTGTCTCGGAGTCCGACATCGCGACAATCAAGTCGCTGCTGCTCGAGCACATGGTGCTGTTTTTTCCCGGGCAGTCGCCCACGGTAGACGCGCAGGCCGCATTCGGGCGCCACTTCGGCAAGCTCGAGGGGAATCCGAACCTCAAGAATGCATTCCTCGATTGTCCGGAGGTCTTGGAGCCCGCGGCAGAGCAAGGTGGCGTTGCCGATGAATGGCACACCGATATCACATTCCAGGACAATCCAGTGCTCATGTCGGTCCTGCACATGGTCGAGTGCCCCGAGGTTGGCGGGGACACCATGTGGAGCAGTCTCTGCGCTGCCTGCGAAGGACTCTCGCAGCCCATGCGCGAGATATGTGACGGGCTGACGGCTCTGCACGACGCACTGCCGCACAACCATCCCGAGCAGACGCGCTGATGGAACGGAAGTCGGTATATGAAGGGGACCTCTAGCCACTAGGCCACTAGGGTCAGACCAGCTTAACCAACTGATTCCTGCGCAGTTTCGGTGCAAATCGCCGACTCACAGGGGCTTAGCGGGCCATTTGTCGGGCCAATTCGTGATTTGCGGGTCGGTGGGCGGTCCTGCCGCCTGGCTGTCAGGTCGATTCGATACCTTGGGTGTGTTCGCCGGCCGTCGTCCTTCCGGCCCGAGGCCAGGTCCTCGTAAATCCGGTTCGGCGCGAGGCCGACGAGGCGCTCGCGGAGTTGAGGGCGAGGACGCGGGCGTTGCGCACCACGCTCGCGCACCGGCTATTCTGACGCGACCACCCAGCCCAGGCCATCGATGATCGGGCAATCCGGCCTTTCGTCACCCTTGCAGGCGTCCACGAGGTGGGCGAGCTCGTCGTGCAGCGACTGCAACTCCCGCTGCTTCTCCGCGATCTCTTCCAGCCGCTTCGTCGCGATGCGCTTCACGTCGGCGCTGGAGCGGTTCTGGTCTTCGTAGAGGCTCAGCAGCTCACGGCACTCGTCGATCGAGAACCCGAACTCCCGCGCCCGGCGCACGAACACCAGCTTCCGCACCGCGCTCTCGTCGTAGGTCCTGTATCCCGCCTCCGATCGCTCCGGCGCCGACACCAGCCCGATGTCCGCGTAGTAGCGGACCGTCTTCACCGGCAGTTCGGCTGTTTTCGCCGCCGCGGAAATATGCATCATCGGCCCGTTGACTCTCCAGTTACTGGAAAGATTACGTTTCCCGCAAGATTTAGGCAAGAGGTATCGCCATGGTCGCGCTCGCCGCAAACATCACCATCGACTGGCGCTGCCGCCACACTTGGCGCCGGGCATCGAAGAACACGGCCTGGTGCCTGCTGGGCTGCGCCATCGGCGATCTCGGGACCATCGC
>JAPOOH010000237.1 GCA_026713505.1 Chloroflexota bacterium
GCTCCGAGCCCGCCGCTATCGTCTGCCCCACCGCGATGTTGACGGTGCTGCTGACTTCCAGCGACGTCGAGGTCCGGCTGGCGCTGCTGCGCAGGCGCGCGCCGGCGTACTCCAGCCGCTCGCCGAACCCCCACCTGCCGCTGACCTCGTGGCGGGCGGGGCCGCGCTCGAACCGCTGGCGCGGGCCGTTGCCCCGCACGCGAAGCGCGTTGTAGGGCCTGCCCCAGTGCTCCTCCGGCGAGGCGTTCAGCGGCAGGAGTTGGTACTCGGACGGCGACCACGCGGTGCGAAAGAGGCCGGTCTCGTCGTCGTCCGAGCGCAGCGACGTGACCGCGATGACGTCCGGCAGCACGAGCACCGGCTCGCCGGGGCCGTCGAACCAGCGCGTCGCGGTGAGGGCGTAGAAGTGGCGATTGCAGTGGCGGTCCACCGCCTCCGACGTCGCGAGCAGCAGGCTGAACAGGCTGCTGTCCGCGCCCGTGCCGCCGGCCGGGTTGTCCAGCAGCGACGCATCCTTCAGCTTCGTAAGATCGCCGTAGAGCGACCGGTATCCTTCCATGGCTAGCGCTCCTCCGTGTATTCGACGATGAACTTGTGGGACGTGCTCGGACTCGTAACCCATCGGATGCTCAGCGGCTCGTTCCGCTCGCCGGCCGGGCCGGCGCCGCGGCCCCAGGTGCGTGTCCCGCTGGAGCCGTGGTCCGGCACACGGACGTAGTCGACGGCCTTGCGCGGGGCCGACGCTATGGTCCTGCCCATGCCGAAGTAGACCTCGCAGTAGTGGGCGTAGTCGGACAACGTTTGGTAGATGGTGAGGTTGATGAGGCGCAGCCGCTTGCCCGGCCTGGGGCGCAGCAGGGTCTGCCGGGTGGTGTTGCGGCTGAAGTCGCTGAAGAACATCGTCTGCGTGTCCGACAGGTCCATCAGGTAGCCGGGCGTATAGCGCCGCAGGCCGTCCTGCCGCGCCGCCCTGGGACGCACTGTGGGTGCGTAGTCGTTCCGCTGTCTCTGGTCTCCTGGCATCCGTTCCTCCTTCTCCGCGCCGGAGACACAGAAAGCCCCCGGCCTCGTCTGATGACCGGGGGCTTGTCCCCTCGCGCGGTACCGTGGGGTCCATCCCCACGCTATGGGTTATGCAGTCAGCCTACACCCGCCGTGCCGGACCTCGTAAGGGGTCGGCGTCGCGATTCTCCAAACCGGCATCCACATGGATGGGCAGGATGGGGGGCAGGAAGTTTTCCACGATTCACTCGTAACGAGGGGCTCAAAAGGGCTCATTTACCTCTGGCTCATGTAACCCTCATGAGCCTTGCCGCGGGTCCAAAGAGGCTCATCTGCCGCGATTCCAAGCCCTTTTGAGCCCCCTTATCCAATCGGCTGGCCTGTGACAGAGACAGCGTGCGCGGTGGTCGGGCGATGGGGGGAAGGGACAGATGTCGCGGGGTTGGGGGGAACCGTCGATCACGCTGGGTACGTGATTCGACAGGCTCATCACGAGCGCCTCGCAGAGCTCCCTGGTGCGTAGTCCTGGTTATGCCCGGATGTCAGCCCAGGAAGCGAAAGAGCGCCATCAACCCGCCGAGGGCGACGACGACGATGAGTGTCTGGCGGTGCATCTCCGCGCGGAGCCGGTCTATCCTTTCATGAATGGCCTGATGCTCCGCGCGATTCTCAGCGCGGAGGCTCTGGAATTCAGCGTGGCTCGCAGCGCGGAGGTTCTCGTGCTCCGTGTGGTTCTCGGCACGCAACGCATTGATGGCCTGCGAGTTCTCGGCCAAGCGGAGGTTGGCCTGCTCAGCGATGCCTTCGAGTCTGCTGACTCGCTCGACCACAGGGGCAGACCGGGACTCCTCAGGCTGCGTGGGTTGGGTAGTCATGTACGGTGCTCTCTCGTGTCAGAAGCATAGTACAACCCTATCGACACACTATGCAATTGCGAAAGGGCCCGGAGTCGCAATGTGTGACACCCAGAGCGGAGTCGGGAAGCTTCCTCCATACCCCGCCCGACGCGTGCGCTGGCAGGCACTCTGGATGCCAGCCTCGCTGGTATGACGGAAAGGGGCGCGGGGATGACGGGGCAACGGGCTGCGAGGTTGCGCGCTAAAGCGCGGGCCTCCACAGGAACGACGGAGGCTGTTGCGCAAGAACGACGGGTTACGCTCCGAAGCGGGCGCGGAGGTCGTTCTTGAGGACTTTGCCGAGGGCGTTGCGGGGGAGCTCCGAGACGAAGACGACGTGCTCCGGACGCTTGAATCGCGCGAGGGTGTGGCAGGCGTCAAGCAGCGCGTCCTCCGACGGTTCGGCGCCGGGAGTCGGGACGACGACCGCCATGACTCGCTCGCCCCAGGTCTCGTCCGGCACGCCGATGACGGCGCACTCCTCGACGCCGAGGCAGGCGTGCAGCAGTTGCTCGACCTCCTCCGGCGCGACCATCTCACCGCCGCGCTTGATGAAGTCCTTGGCGCGTCCGGTGAGGTAGATGTAGCCGTCCTCGTCCATGTAGCCGAGGTCGCCGGTGTAGAGCCAGCCTCCGTGCACGGTCTGGGCCGTCGCCTCGGGCTGCCCCCAGTAGCCGCGCATCAGGCGCGGACCGCGCGCCGCGATCTCGCCGTGCTCGCCCGCCGCCAGCTCGTGGCCTTCCTCGTCGACGATGCGCACTTCGACGTCAGGCAGCGGTCTGCCGATGCTGCGCAGGTGGCGCCGGCGCTTCTCGACGGCGTCCGGCGGCCCGTCGAGCACGTGGTCCTCCGGCGGCACCATCGCGATGGTCGAGCCGGTCTCCGTCTGGCCGAACGCGTTGATGAACTGCACGCCGGGCATCGCGGCGACCGCCCGCTCGATCACGGGCGGCGGCATCGACGCTCCGCCGTAGGTGAGCACGCGCAAGCTGGAGAGGTCGTGCGCCGGGAATTCCGTGTGATCAAGAAGCTGCTTAAGCATGGTGGGCACGATGATCGCGCGCTCGATGCGGTGCTCCTGCACGAGAGCCATCCACTCGCGCGGCTCGAACTGGCGCTGCAGGACGACGGTGCGTCCGCCGAACGCTCCCGCGAGCGCCGCCTGCAGGCCGGCGATGTGGTAGAGCGGCAGCGTGAGCAGCGTGCGCTCCTCCACGTCCGGGTCAGGCGGTTCCATGTTCGCGAGCATGAACGACGTGAAGCTGTCGTGGGAGAGCATCACCGCCTTCGGCTGACCGGTCGTGCCCGCCGTGTAGAGCAGCACCGCGGTCTCGTCCGGCGAGCCTTCCGGGAAGCGCATCTCGTCGGCGTCGCCCTCCGCGAGCAGCGCCTCGTAGGAGCGCCAGCCATCCGGCGCGGCGCCGTCGACGGCGAACACGCTGGATGACGCAACGTCGGCGCCGAGGTCTGCGATGAGCGGAGCGTACCGCTCGCCCGCGACGACGGCTTTCGGCGACGCGTGGCGCAGCGGGTAGCCGACCTCCTCGCCGTGGCCTCGGAAGTTCAGCGGCACGTAGACGGCGTCCAGCCGCGCGGCGGCGAAGTACGCCTCGAAGTGGACGGGCGTGTTCACGTCCATAACGGCGACGCGGTCGCCGGCCTCGACGCCGTTCGCGGCGAGGGCGTTCGCGAGCCGGTTCGCGCGGTCGGCGAGCCCTTCGTAGGTGAGCGTGACGCCGTCGTGGACGAGCGCGGCGCGGTCGGGGACGATCGCGGCGGCGATGGTGAGGATGTCGTGGGTGTGCAGGGTTACTCTCCGTCGGGCGGCAAGCGCCCGTGGCTGGTTAGTAATGGTCTGAACAGGCTCTGCCTCCCGCAGTCCCGCCGGTTCACCCCCATCCTGACCTTCCCCCATCAAGGGGGAAGGGATCAGGCGCCGCATGCGCCGTCAGCGCCCCAGGGATGTGAGGTTCCTGCCTCCGCAGGAACGACGGAGTTGGCTTGTTCGGACCTTCGTTAGCGTAGCCGAGCAGCGAGCCGCCGTTCAAGCCGCAGGCCCTCGGCGAGGGTCATCTCCGCGCCCTCGTTGACCGCGCGCTTCGCCAGTGCAAGCGCCCCGGCGGGCGCAGACGCGACGTCGCGCAGGCGGGGCGCCGGCCCCACCCCGGGGGGCTGCCCCCGCCCCAACCCACCGGCCAGGCCACCCCCCCCGCCCACC
>JAPOOH010000497.1 GCA_026713505.1 Chloroflexota bacterium
AGCCGTCGGCGCTCGGTCTCGTCGGTCGTGGCGAGCACTTCCGCGATGGTCGCGTCGATGCCCGGCTTCTCCGGCAGCCCGACCTGCGCCTGATAGTCTGCGTGTGACGGGGGGCGCATCGAACTGATGAAAGAGGCGGGATCGTAGGGCGGCCCCCAGGTCTCGCCGAAGATCAGGCCGAAGCGGCCATCCTTCTGGCGGGCCAGGATCGAACTCTCCTCCTCACCGATCAGCCGGACGTCGATGCCCACGCGGCTAAGATCGGACTGGAGAACCTCGGCAATCGCCCGCTGCTGAGCGTTTGTCCCGACGAAATCGATCTCGACGGCAAGGCGGCGTCCGTCCTTCTCACGCACGCCGTCACGCCCAAGCGTCCAGCCGGCGGCATCGAGCATGCGGGAGGCCGCGGCCCGGTCGAAGCCGTAGGGCTTCAGCCCGACGTCGGCGTACGGCACGCGCGGCGCAAACAGGAAGTCCGCGCGCGGCTCGATCCCGTCGAGTACCGTCCGGACCAGCGTGTCCTTGTCGACGGCGTGGTTGATGGCGAGGCGGACCGCCCGATCATCGGTCGGGAAGCGCGCGGAGTTCATCGCCAGCACCCGGGTCGCCAGCGGCGGCGAGACCGCTGCGGCAAAGTTCGGGGCCATGTCCCGAAGGCGGACGAAGGCTTCCGAAGGAATCTGGCCGGCCGCGCCATAGACGAAGTCGATCTCCCCCGTCTGCAGGGCGATGACGCGGGTGTTGGGATCGGGGATGACCTTGACGACGAGCCGGTCGAAGATGGGTCTCGGGCCCCAGTAACCCGGGGTGCTCTCGAACGTGTCGGAGACGCCGAGCTGAGTATCGACGAGCCGCCACGGCCCAGTGCCGACCGGCGCCCTGATGCCGACGGCCGTCGTACCGCCAGGGCCCATGGCGCTCGGAGACAGGAACCGGAAGGGCCGCGGCAGGGAAAGTTCGAGCAGCGTCGGGTAGTGCGGCGCCTTCAGGACGAGGCGGAACGCCAGAGGCCCGACAACTTCTGTGCGTTCGATCTGCTGGACGAGATCGAGCCACGCGTGCCGCGGACGGTTGGCCAGGATCGCGTCGAAGTTCGCCTTGACCGCTTTCGCGTCGAAGGGCGTGCCATCACTGAAGGTCACGCCGGGGCGCAGTACGAAATCGTAGGTCCGCCCGTCCTCAGAGATGGTCCACGAGGTCGCGAGCCAGGGCTCGACCGATCCATCACCGCGGTACTTCACCAAAGGCTCGTAGACGCTCGCCTGCGCGAACATCTGGTTGGGCGCGTAGAGGTGCGGGTTCAGCGGTCCGACATTCGAGGGCCACGAGTAGGTGAGTTGCCCGGCGGCTGTCTGGGGCGGTCCGAGGAAGCTCGCCGCCATCGCGGCGACGGCGAGGGTCGCCAACTTGGTCATGTATGGGTCGCGGTATGAGGATCGCCGCCGAACATCATACACCGCCCAAGCTTGACCGTGAACCCTTTCCAACAGGGTGTTCACCGCGACCGAGGATTGGACACCCTTCGCTAAGGTGTTCAGTACGTCCCACTTCTATCCTGTGGGAGCCCGGCGGACGTTCGTCGCTTGGCGAGGGTGTGAATTCAAAACGGATCGGCGGAAAGCCACACTGCTTAGACATCAACCGACGCCTCAAATGCCACACATCTGAACAACGTGCTTCCGTGCGTTGACGGATAGATGCACCGCAGCCTAGCTTGAGCAAGACGGTTCCCCTCGGGGATCAAAAGGGAACGCGGTGAGGTCAGGCCCGTGAGGGCTCGGCCGATACCGCGGCTGCCCCCGCAACTGTAAGCGGCGAGTCCTTCATCACCACGTCACTGGGCGGCCTCGTCCGGGAAGACGATGAGAGGGCGACGACCCGCGAGCCAGGAGACCTGCCGTCAGCCGGGGGCCCACGCGGAGCTTGCCGGGCGGGGGGTCGTGGGCGTGGTCGCGCGGCCTGGGTTCGTGGGGG
>JAPOOH010000238.1 GCA_026713505.1 Chloroflexota bacterium
TCCGCACTGCAGAAGTACGTTTTCATCATCCTGCCGCAGGCGATCAAGGCCGTCATCCCCGCCATAATCGGCCGCTTCATCGCCCTGTGGAAGGACACTGCCCTTCTCGCGGCGATATCCCTGATCAATACCCTGGAGCAAGCCAAGAAGATCCTCGCCGGCCAGACGGACATCGCGGACGGCGCATTCTTCGAGATCTACATCGTGGTCGGTCTCATCTACTGGAGCGTTTCTTACATGCTGTCTCTTCTCGGTGGGGCTGCCGAGAAGAGACTGAGCGCAGGCGAGAGGCGGTAACAGATGGCACAGAAGATAGACAATGAGATAGTCCGTATCGAGAACGTGGTCAAGCGGTTCGGCGATTTCGTCGCTCTCAAGGAAGTCAATCTCTCCGTGCAAGAGGGCGAAGTCGTCGTCATCATCGGCCCGTCAGGTTCCGGCAAGTCCACCATGCTCCGGACTATCAACCAACTGGAGAAGCACGATGAGGGGCGAATCGTCGTCGACGGCATCGAACTGACCGACGACGCACGCAGCCTGCACAAGATACGCGCCGAGATCGGCATGGTCTTTCAGCAGTTCAACCTGTTCCCGCACCTCACTGTCATGCGGAACATCACCCTCGGCCCGCAGAAGGTGCGGCACATGCCGAAGCAGCAGGCGGAGGAACTCGCACTGCAACTGCTCACGCGGGTGGACATCCCCGAACAGGCCGACAAGTACCCTGGCCAACTGTCCGGCGGACAGCAGCAACGCGTCGCCATCGCTCGCGCCCTCGCCATGAACCCCAGGCTGATGATGTTCGACGAACCGACCTCCGCACTCGACCCGGAGATGATCAACGAAGTGCTGAAGGCCATGATGGAACTCGCGGCAGAAGGCATGACCATGATTTGTGTCACGCACGAGATGGCCTTCGCGCGAAACGTTGCCGACCGCATCATCTTCATGGACGAAGGCGAGATCGTGGAGATGAGCAAGCCGGAGGAATTCTTCACCAGCCCCAAGGAAGAGCGCACCAAGGCATTCCTCGACCAGATCCTCTGAAGCGCTCCTACATCACCAGTAGAACGGGCTGTCCTTCAACCACTCCAGCTGGTGGTACTCGAGGAAAGTAACGAGCGCATAGCGCCGACTGCTGTCCGTCAGCCCGAATCCGTCCGCGTCCTGGACCTCAGCCGCTAAACGCCAGCCAACCATGATGTTGTCGTTCCACAACAGCCTGTCCGTGTCCCGCAAGCGCTGGTGGTTCACACCCCCCACAACACGAGCCCCGCTGTCTACCACCTGGTTGTACACGCCCGTTGATGCAAGCGCGTCAACATCGACCGAGCCGTCTACGTGCGTCTCATACAGATGACCGAGCCCGGCAGCATAGTGCAGGAGTTCGTGCAGGGCAGCAACCAGATAGTGGTCGTTGCTGCTCGTTGCGACCTCCGCCCCCATGAGGAAGTGAGTGTTGTAGGCCACTCTCAACGCGATGCCCGGCCCCGGACTCGACCACCCGCCCGGCTCGGCGACGAGCACAACCGCTTCATCCGATGAGCAGAATCGCCCGCAGAAATCGATGGGGGGAGCGTGCGGGGCATTCAAGTGAGGAATCTTCTCGATGGCGCTGATCTCCATGTTGATGCCCAAGCGCCCAGCGAGTTCCACCAGCCGATCGAGCCGCTGGACGAAGGCTCCGTTGGGCTGCGTGGTTGCATTGACGACTTTCAACCGTACTTTGTCGTCCGGATCGTTGCGCGTCTTGATGACCACAACGACAGGTGAGTTGCGCACTCCCGCGACGCGCTCCACGGTGAACCTCCACTCGCCTGGAACTACCACTTCATCGTAAGTGAAGCTGCGGTCAGAGGTAGCTTGTGTAAGGGCGACCGAGTGACCTCGCAATAGCCTGATCGGCGCAGGGTGGCGATCGTTGACAAAGGCCGCCACATGATCCTTCCCGTTCGGATCTGTCAACTCAGTCAGCCTGTAGCCAGGAGTTACGAGTTGGAAGGAGCGTGCGCCTTCAGGCACTGTGAAGGAACCCGATAGACCCCCTGCTCCCGTTAGCGGCACTTCATGACGCACGACCTGCCCATCATCCAGCGATGCAAGGCCGATACCTTGGCCAGTGATGAGATCTTCTGCAGGGACGAACAGGTGCGGCAGCGTGTATTCGCCCTCCAGATAGACGGAGTACTCCGTAATGCTTCCATCGCCAAGACACCCGGCGATGCCGGGCAACAGGTCCTCGACGTACGTTCCGGTGCATTCGTCTCTGTAGCGTTCAGCACAGTCGAACCCGTCAACGATGTGGTCGTCAGTGCAGGCATGGTCTTCTGAAGAACCGAAGAAGTAGACCGCTCTATTGGACGTGACGGCGTCATCCTTGAATTGGAGACGGGGATGCTCCTCAAGGAATCCCACGAGGTTGTACTTCTCATAGGGGTCAACGCCGGGGATGTAGACCTCCGTTTCCTCTGGCCAAGGAGTCGGTGTCGGATAAGGTGTCGACGTTGGCCACGGCGACGGTATCGGAGCAGGAGTGGGAGTCTGCGTCGGAGTAGCAGTCGCTGTCGGAATCAGCGTCGGGGTCGGAGTCGGCGTGGCCGTTGGGGTTGCAGTGGGCGTCGCCGTCGGTCCTAATGTAGGCGTCGGCGTCAAGGTAGGAGTAGGAGTCAGTGTGGGTGTAGGCGCCGACGTAGGGGACGGTGTTGCCGCCGGCTCGGGCGTTGGTGTAGGCGGGTTCTGGCAGGCCCCAACGCCGAATGCAGTCAACAACACCAGGGAAGCAACCCACGCGCTCGTTCCAACGTTGCCCAACCGCATCGAGCCTCCTACGCTTCCGCCGCACTCATCCCAACGACCGCCGCATGACGTGCCGCCTCGTCCCCGCGCGGCCCACTTCCGAGAAACCGTGCGCTTCGAAGACCGGGATGAACCCACAGAAGCGGTAACTCGGCCCATCGAGCGGAACGGGGTACGCCTCGATGACGGACGCTCCGTTCTCGCGAGCGTGCCGCGACGCCTCCTCGACGAGGCGATCCATCAGCCTGCGATGCCTGAATGCGTTCCGCACGTAGAAGCAGGTGAGCGACCAGACCGTGCTCTCGTCCTCTCCCTGCTCCTCCACGCCCCCGAGGCCAACAAACGTCTCGCGGGGCGCCACCGAGCACCAAGCGGCGGGCTCGCCGTCCACGTAGGCCAGCAAGCCCACGCGACCTCCGCCCGCGATCCGCTTCCGCATCGCCTCCTTCATGTGGGCGCGGTCGTGCGGCATCCTGCCTTCGGCGTCCCTGCGCCACATCCGGCACCAGCACCAGCGGGGACCGCCGCGCGACTCGAACAGGCGCTCGAAGTCGGGCCAGCTTGCGGCGTCCACCTCGCGCACCACTATCGCAGGGTTGCTCGTTGGAGGCGGCGTCGTCATAGGATGAGGGGTATACTCCTCCACGCAGGAGGACGCAATGCTGAACGGACAGAGAGTCTTCGACGCAGACACCCACATCCACCCCTCGGTGGAGGCGCTGGAACCGTATTTCGACAGCGAATTCCGTGAGCGGATGCCCGAGCTGGAGCAGTACAAGATCGGGGCGCGCTCCGACCAGACGACGACCCCACGCGAGGACCCGTCGCGCCACCACTACGCCGTGAGCCTCAGCCCGTACCGGCGACACCTGGGCGATGCCGAGCCGCGCGAGGTCCCGAAGGATGCCCACTCGCGGCTCCACTTCGGTGAGTACACCGGCGAGAAGCTCCCCGGCGTCGGTGTCATCGACGATGCATTCGAGCAGCGCGTCGCCGACATGGACGAAGAGGGCACTGACGTGCACATGATGGTGCCGGACGTAGCCATCGGCGTCTCGCTGCTCGGCGACCCCGCGCTGGAGATGGGGCTGATCCGCGCCTACCACCGCCTGGTGGACGATCTCGCGGCCGCCCACCCGGGGCGGTTCAAGGCGCTCCTCGCCGTCTCCGGAACGGACGTCGAGGGGTCGGTTGCGGAGGTCGACCGTTGGGGGAAGGAGCGGTGGGCCGCCGGCGTCCTGCCGTTCGCGGGTGTCGGCGAGCCGATGGACCATCCGCGGATGGAGCCGATCTGGGCCGCCGCCGCCAACCGCGGCCTCGGCGCGGTCCACCACAGCATGACGTGGGCGCCGCCCTACTTCCCCGGCTACAAGGACATGGACAACAACCGCTTCCTTGCGCGCCTCTGCTCCCACCCGTGGGGCGCGATGAAGACCATGGCCGCGTTCATCGGCGCGGGCATCATGGACCGGTACCCCATCAACTTCGGCGTCCTGGAATCGGGCGTCGGCTGGCTGCCGTTCTGGGTGCGGCGCATGGACGTGAACGCCGCTTACGTCGGCTTCACCGCGGACCTGCAACACAAGATGAGCGAATACGTCGCGAACGGGCGCTTCTTCGCGAGCATCGAGATGACGGAAGAGGAGGACATGGTCCGCATGGTCATGGACTTCCTCGGCGAGGACATCCTCATGTACGCGTCGGACTACCCGCACGCCGAGTGCCAGTTCCCGAACTCACCCTCCATCGTGCAGGCCTGGCCAAGCATAGGTCCGGACACGATGCGGAAGTTCATGTGGGACAACGCCGTCCGCTTCTTCGGTGAGCCCTAGTCGATGCCGTAGAGCGCGGCGGGGTTCGCGGTGAGCACCTTCTCAGCAAGGTCGGCCGGGATCTCTTCGCGCTCGCCCTTTTCTCGCAGGATGCTCAGCGCGTTGATCTCCGCGGACTGGTCGGCATGGCCGTAGTCCGTTCCGATAACGAGGTTATCCCTGCCCGCCCGCGAGGCGATGTAGTTCAGGTCCTCGTGGGTCTGGCATGCCACGTAGAAGCGGCTCTCCCGCAGCAGGTCTTCCCACATGTCGACGTTCAGCAGCCATGCCATGCGCTCCTTCCGCGCCTCCAGCTCTGCAAGCGCGAACGGCACCCAGGACGACATCGATTCCACGAAACCGACGCGCAGCCGCGGGAACTTCTGCGGAACGCCTTCCAGCACGAGCGAGACGAACGCATCGATGGGAGGCAGCCTGTGCTGCCAGATGGGGTTGCTCAGGCCTTCCGTCACCTCGCCCGCGCCGATGTGGATGCACATGGCCATATCCAACGCCTCCGCCTGACGGTAGAGCGGATAGAAGTAGGGGTCGCCAGCCGAGCGTCGTCCCGCCTCGACGCCGCGCTTGATCGCACCCACCGCACCGTGCTCCTTCGCCCAGGCCATCTCATCTACGGCAACGTCGATGCTCAACACGGGCATCGACGCGACCCACCGGAGGCGTCCGCCTGACTCCGCGCAACGGCTTGCTATCCACCGGTTGTAGGAGCGGCAGAGCGCTATCTCCACTTCGGGCTTGTCGCTGATGGCGCTCAGCATGAGCGTGGGGTAGAGGACCTGCACGTCCACCCCGAGTTCATCCATCTGGCGCAGGCGCGCGGGAACGTCTTTCAACTCGCGGGTAGCCTCGGTCGTCCCGGTACGGACGTCGTCACGCATCCTGCGAAGACGCATGTGCCCGTCGATGTTCCAGTAGCGGAGGAAGTTTCTGGAAAGGCCGGCACTCGCGGCGTCCTCCACCGCCATCGCGGTGATGGGCCGAAGCTTCGCGTGCTCCGGCTCCAGGAAGTCCCACGTTGCGTCGGTCTCGTCAACGTGCGCGTCTGCGTCTATGACCCTCATGACGTTTTCCCCCCTTGGTTACGCCGACGATACCACCGCCGCCGCGTGTGCCCCACAGCGCGGTGTGCGGCCGCTCCCTAGAGGCCGTAGAACCTCATGGGGTTCTCCTCCAGTATCTTCCCGGCCGCCTCGTTGCTGATCATGCCGGAGTCGGCCCAGCGTCGGACCTCGCCCAGCGCACTGATGTTTGCCGATATGTCGGAGTGGCTGTAGTCCGTGCCGATCATGAGGTTGTCCTCGGTACCAAGCGTAAGCAGGTACTCGACGTCGTCCACGGGGTCGATTGAGACGTAGAGGCGGTTGTCCCGGAACAGGTTCCTCGAGGTCTCCAGTGCGACCCTCCGCTCATGGAGCGTGTCCGAACGCTCCACCATCGCGATCTGGGACAAGACGTAGGGAATCCACGACGCTCCGGCTTCGATGAACCCGAAACGAAGGTTGGGGAACCTTGAGGGCAACTTCGACCTGACGACGGAGAGGAAAGCGTCCATTATCGGGAACCCGCGGTCCCCGCCGCTGCCCGGGTGGCCGGTGTGGATGCAGAGCGGCATGTCCAGGTCATTCGCCGCCTCATACACCGGGAAGAAGTGCCGGTCCCCCACCGGTTTCAGGAGGTCCAACCCCCGCTTGAAGATGCCGCAGGCGCCGTTCTCCTTTGCCCAGCGCAACTCCCGGACGGAAGCGTCGGGGTCGAGCCACGGCAGCACCGCTGCCCATCGGATCCGGCCCCCGGTCTGGCCGCATTTCTCGGCGACCCATCGGTTGTAGGCGCTGGCGAGCGCAGCCTCCGGCTCCGGGTTGAGTGCGATATAGCGTATGAAGAAGGTGGGGAAGATCACCTGCACGTCCACGCCCATCCGGTCCATGTCTTCCAGCCGTCCCTCCAGGTCGTCCAACTCACGCCGGGCCTGCGCCGGATGGTGTTCATCATCCCGAACGGCACGGGTCTGCAGGCGCCCCTCTACGAACCAGAACCGGCTCCGGTGGGCGTCCATACCTGCGTGCTCGATAGCCTCTATGGGCGGCATCATCGTCGTTGGCGTATACCTGGCGAGGGCGCCCTCCAGCCACTCCCAGGTGGACTCGCTCTCGTCCACGTGCGTATCGGCATCGATAACGGCCATCGTTTGCCTCCTCTTCCGAATCGTGCCCCCATCATACGCCGAGGGGGCCGCCTGCTCAGTTCCTCCGCTCAGTTCTGGATCGCGTACAGCTCTCTGGGGTTGTCCCAGAGGATGCGGGAGCGGCTCTCCGCGGGCATGCGCTCGTCGTTCTGGAACGCGGTCAGCGCGTGGATCTCGGTCGCCGAGTCGGCATGGCCGTAGTCGGTACCGATAACGAGCCGGTTGCCGCCCACGTAGCGGTGTATCTGCTCCAGGTCGTCGTTCAACTGCACCGTCACCCAGACGTTATTCTCGGTGAGCGGATCGGCGCTCAGGCTGTCGCCACGGCGTTCCATGCGCCGTGCGAGGTCGTTCAGCATGTACGGGATCCAGTCGGCGCTGAACTCGATGATCCCCCACTTCGTGTTGGGGAAGCGCTGCGGCAGACCGGACATGAACAGCGTGTGGAACGCGGAGAGGCCGCTGAACTTGTTGCGTTCGAATGCGGTTACCGGGCTACCGAAGATGGCGTCCAGCTCGAAGCTGCCGGTGCCGGAGTGCGGGCAGATGGGCATGTCCAGCTCTGCCGCCCACTCGTAGACCGGATAAAAATACGGGTCGTTGATGAGCCGGTTGCCGACTTCGACGCCGCGCAGGTTGATGGCGACTGCACCGTTGTCCCTGGCGAAACGGAGCTGGCGCTCCGCCTCCTCCAGGTCCAGTACGGGCATCACTGCCGCCCACCGGAAACGGCCCTTGCCTTCCGCGTAGATGTCGGCCATCCACCGGTTGTAGCTCCGGCAGATGGCGACTTCCTCGGCCGGGTTGTTGGTGATCGGTCCCGTCCACATGGAGGGGTACAGCACCTGGACGTCGGTCCCCAGCTCATCCATGTGCGCGATGCGCGCCTGCACGTCCAGCATGAACTTGGAATCGGTCGGCAGCACGACGTTGCCGAGGAAGAGGCCGAACTCGCCGCGCGGGCCGCCACCGGGCCACGCTGTTCTGATCGTGCGCCCACCGATGATCCAGAACTTCATCACTTCGCCGCTCTCGAGCGTCCGGTACGCCGTGCCCGGCTTGTACTGGCGCTCGGACGGGTCCATGTAGTCCCACGTCTGGTCTATCTCAATGATGTGCGCGTCCGCGTCTATGATGCCCATCGTCCAACCTCCTTCAGGATCAGACCGGCAGCAACGGCTCCTCCGTTTCCGGCAACGCTACCTCAAATGCGTTCAGGAAGCACGAGTTGGTAACGTATTGCCCCACCAGCGCGACGAGGTCCACGGTCTGCCGCACGCCGAACTGCGCGATGGCCGCGTCGTACGCCTCATGGGGCACGCGGTGCGCGGACAGCATCTCCGTCACGAACGTCACGACCGCAGACTCGTCCACGTCCATCGCGGGGAGCGGCGAGCGCTCACGCATCGCATCCACAAGTTCCGCACTGACCCCGGCCTTCCGCGCGAGCGGGGCGTGCGCGTTCCACACGTAGGGACAGTCCATCTGCCGCGCCGTCGCCAGGATGGCGAGTTCCTGCACGTGCTGCGGAAGCGTCAGCTCCCAGCGCACGTAATTGCTCAGCGGACGGCGGCGCAGCGCCATCTCAGGGCTGAGCGCCGTGACGGCGCCCGGCCCCTGGGGGACCTCCCCGCCGCTGTCCGCGATCAGCGCGTCGAACGCGTCGCGCAACTCCTCGGCCACAGCGCCCCTCGTCACTTCCGGCAGTCGGGTCATCGCGCTCCTCCTTCCTTGTGCTCCGCTTCGTGCAGCGCCTCGTGTGCCCGCAGCGTGCTCGGCCGCACGTCGCGTCCGCGCTCGGCGCCCAGATGGATCGAGTTCAGAAACTTCACGTTCGCGCAGGTGTCCACTTCCGCGGTTCCACACGCGGCGGGGTTCGGGATGAGGAAGCGCACCGGGCCACCCTTCTCCTGCGGCAATGGCTCACCGTCCAGCGCGTACAGGAGCAGCGCCTGGTCGATGACCGCCGCGAGCGGGATGCTCGCCGCGAAGCCGCCGTCCGCCTCCAACGTGAGGAACTCCGCGTCCACCTGCGCCGCCGCCGCCTCCAGCACGGACGTGAAGCGCACCGCTGACCCCTCTCGGCCCTGGGCGAGCGTCGAGACGTCTGCAACCTGGCCGGGCAGCGCGGCGAGGTCCGCATAACTCAACTCCAACGGATGCTCCACCAGTCCTGAAACGTTCACTGTCATCGCCATGCCCTCCTTCCTTCTAGTCCTCGAACCACTCCGGCGGGACGCGAACCGCGACCATCTCGGCCGTTGCCGTCTCGATACCGCCCGAGACGAGCGAGCAGCTCACCAGCGCCTTCCGCCTGACCACCTCCGTCACTCGTGCCCGCATCGTCAGCGGTTGATCTATCGGCGTCGGCTTCCGGTAGGTCACGTGCAGCGACGCCGTGGCGTACCAGATGACGGGCCCCGAGCCTATCTCGCGCCCCTCGACCCTGTACGTCTCCGCGATGGCCGTCCAGATGCTGTGACAGTCAATGACGCTGCCGATCATGCCGCCGTAGAGGATGTGGCGCGGCCCGGCAGCGAACTCCGGTCGCGGCATCCACGTGCACACCGTCTCATCGCCATCCCAGTAGCTACGGAGCTTCAGCCCGTCTTTCGCGTCCGGCCCGCATCCCCAGCAGTGGTTGCCGGGCAACATATCCTGAAACGCAGCGTCGCTCACGAGCGGTGCTCCTTCCCGGGTCGAGGGTCGCCCAATAGTCTAAGGCAGTTGGGCCGGCAACGGGCGAACGGACAAACAGGCCGGGTGCGCTAGAATGGAGCGCGCCGTGGAACTGGAGCAGGGGATACACCAACTCACGTTCGGACGGGAGCCGCTGCCCGGTTTCCCGCCGCCCAACGCCTACCTCGTGTTCGGCTCAGAGACAGCCGTTCTCATCGACACCGGCTGGGAGAACGAGGACGACCACCGCGCCCGCGCGGCCTACATCCGCGAGGTCAATGCGCCGCCCGTCTCCGAGATCGTCATCACGCATCGCCACCCGGATCACGGCGGCGGGGCGCTCCACATGCACCGCGAGACCGGCGCTCCCCTCGCCTGTCACCCGAACGACCGCGAGGCAATCGAGAGCGACCGCCTCCACGGCGAACTCCACGTTGCCGACGACCTGCATCACGGCGACCGGCGTGAACTGGGCGGCCTCTCACTGGAAGCCGTCTGGGCGCCGGGCCACACCTCCGGCTCGCTCGCCCTTTTCGCCCCGGAGCGCAAGGCGCTCTTCACCAGCGACACCGTGCTGGCAGTCTCCACCACCAGCATCGGCCCGCACGACGGCAA
>JAPOOH010000239.1 GCA_026713505.1 Chloroflexota bacterium
CACCGCCACGCGGAAGCCGTGCCGGGTGAGGATGTCGTCCATCCGCCCGGTGATGTCCCGCGTCCCCGTGTGGGTGACGTAGACCAGCACCCTGCGACCGGCCATGCGCTCGGCGGTCACCAGGTCGATGAGCGCTTTCTCCTTCGGGTAGAGTTTTTCGTGATACAGTGGAGGAACCTGGACTATTACATCGCCCGTCCTGGGGTCGAAGACCGTCTCGCCGTTGGTGCAGCCGTCCGGGTAGGCGAGCAGGCTTTGCAGGTAGGTGGAGAGCAGGCGCTTGGAGCCCTTCTTGAGGGCATCGGCAAGCTCCTTGCGCAGCTCCTCGAACACGGTGTTGTAGGCCGTGCGCTGGGAGTAGCCCGTCGAGTCCTCCTCCGAGTCCATCGAGGACATGAGCACCTGCTCCTCGTAGTCGGGCAGGCCCGATGCCACGTCGGAGAGGCGCAGGAACACGGTGTTCGAGATTATGTGGAACAGCGCCGATGGCACGAGGCCCGGCCTCTCCCGCACCGTCTTGCGGTACTTCCTCCTGCGGCTGTACCTGCCGTCCTCCGTCGATTCGTCGTCGGGCTTGCCGATGGTGTGCTCCTCGAAGCCGTAGCGCTTGATCCAGCGGTGCTCGTCGGAGCGCCCGAACTCGGTCCTGATTTCGGGCGAGAACCGATACAGCAGGTGGAAGATTGTACTTGCGTATCCACCCAAGAGTGTTCCCGTAAGGCTGAGGGACTTCCCGCAGGCGTCTGCGAGGACTCCAGCTGCTATGCCCTGGGCCGAGCCGCGAGACTTAAACTCATGCACCTCGTCACCTACGAGCAGGTCGAAGAAGCCCCTCATGTGGTGCTTCACGTAGTCGCTGAGCGGGTAGCGCTCCGGGCCTGAGTTGTCGGCCTGCCAGAGGGGAGAGTCGCATCCGGCGCAGACGTGCTTACGGCGGTTGAGGACCCTGTCCGTGAGGGGAACGCCGTCCTTGTCCACGGCCTGCGCTGTGCAGACCGGGCAGCAGGGCACCCGGAAGGGCTCGCCCGTCTCCTCCATCCTGATGAGCCTGCCCCTGGACGTCGCCCACCGCTGGATGACGGCGGCCTTCCAACGGCAGGAGAGCTTTGCTTTCTCCCGGCTCATCACCGCGAAGAGGGGTCCTGTGCCGATGGAGAACCTGAGCTGCTCCAGGTCGGTGATGGACTCGACGATGGCGGCTCGTGCGCCGGGCACCGTCATCTCCACCTCTCGCTTCCACTTGGGCACCAGGTGCGGCGGGCAAATCACCAGGATCCGCTTGAAGCCCGCCATGTACGCGGCAGCGGCTCCAACAAAGCTCTTACCGGTGCCCATCTCGCCGACCACCGTGGTGCCCCGGTGGGCCTTGAGAGAGAGGGCCGCGCCCCTGATGGCGTCGGCCTGCGCACCCAGGGGCTTTCTGAGCAGCCTGGGCAGTGTGCCGCCGTTACCCGAGAGCCTGCCCCGCACTTGATGCGGGGGCCGGTAGAGCGGCGGGTAGGACTCGACCACCCGTTGGGCTATCGCGTCCTTGAAGGTGTCGATGAAGTCTCCGAGGTTCATGTCGTGTCGTCCTCCTTTCGGTGATAGCCGGAGGACGACGCCGGGACCCGGACTG
>JAPOOH010000240.1 GCA_026713505.1 Chloroflexota bacterium
CACCGTAGAGCGTGTTCATGTTGGAGTACCACGCGCCGGTGCCCTCGTGGAAACCCCACGTCACGTCCAGTTCCTCGTGGAGGCTGTAGAGCGGCTCCCCGTAGTTGGAGGGCCAGAATCGGCCGTTCACCAGGTTGGGCCGCATGAAGGAGCCGACCGCGCCGAGCTCGGTCACGCAACGCCGCAACTCACGGCAGGCGAGTGTCACGTCGTGGAAGGGGAGCATCGCGGCGAACTTCAGCCTGTCTGGGCTGTACTGGCAGAAGTCGTGGATCCAGTTGTTGTACGCCTGGCAGAGCGCCTCGGAGAGGAGTGGGTCCATGCCGTTCCGTGCGATGAGCCCGAGGCCCATGGTCGGGAAGAGGACGGCGATGTCCACGCCCTCCATCTCCATCCCCATCACCTGGGCGACCGGGTCGTAGTTGCGCTCGATGGCAAAGCCCAGGTACGGAGCGGAGCGTGAGCCGGAGAGCGGCTGGCGCTGATTGGCGGAGACCTTCTTGTTGCGCTTCCGGTACTGCTGCAGGTCGTCGTCGCCAGCGCGGGAGAGGCCGTCGATCACCACATTGGAGCCTCCGGCGCGCCCCGGCGCGCTGATGACGCGGTCCTTGAACTTCGGGTCTAGGTACCGGTCGAAGATGTCCGCCGGTTCCATCACGTGCATGTCGCAGTCAACGAATCGCATGCCGTCCTTCATGGTGTCTCCTCCGTTCTCGTAGCCTTGGAAGCCAAAGTATAGCGATTGCCGCGTGCAAGGTCGTGGCGAGCTACAGCGTCTCCCTCACTTCCGCGATGAACTGCCGTACGTGCGGAATCATGGTGTCCGCCGCCAGGAAGGCTTGCATGTGCGTGTGGTCCGGCAAGGACAGGAACGACGCGTTGGGGGCGAGCGACGCGCACCGCTTGGCCGGCTCGTGGTTGCGACTGTCCTTCGTGCCTGCGTAGACGAACGTGGGCAGCGTCACCTTTACGATGTCCTTGTCCGGGGCGCCCCAGTCCAGGTTCGCGAGTTGCTGAGCGGCGTAGGCGTCCTTGTCGTTCGCCAGCAGGCGTTCGCGGTCGTAGTCCGAGAGCGGCCCGGCGTCCATCTCCATTGCCGTGACGTAGACGTCCATGCCGAGCCGGATGACCTTGGCGCGAGCCTCCCACCGGGCGCGATCGAATTCGGGGATGGGCAGGGGGATGACCGGGTAGGAGCCGAGCACGAGGGCGTGGAAGCGTTGCGGGGCCAGCATGCCGAGTGCCCAGCCGATACTCGCGCCCATTGAGTAGCCCCAGTAGAACGTCTTGTCCACACCGAGGTCGTCTAGGACGGCAGTGACGTCGGACACCTTCTGCACGCGTCCGTAGTCGGCTGGCTCGGTGAGCTTGTCGCTCTGGCCGAAGCCGCGCGAGTCGATGAGGATGAGTTGGAACTCGCCGGCGAGCGCGTCCGAGTAGCCGGCGTTGTGCCAGTCCTTCGTGCTCATGCCCATGCCGTGCACTAGCACGAGTGGAGGCGCGTTGTCCGGTGCTTCGTCGTTCACCTCGTAGTGGATGCGGACGCCGTCGTTGTCTACGAACCGGTCTTCGAATGCCATGGTCCTGCTCCTTGCCTCGAGTGCCCCTAGCGTGTGTCCTCCACCATGGCGATGAACTCGCGTACGTGCGGAATCATCAGGTCCGCAGCCAGGAACGCGGACATATGAGTGTGTCCCTCCAGTGGCAGGAACCTGGCATTGGGCGCAATTGAGGCTGAGCGCTTGGTGAGCGTGTGGTTGCGGGGCATGGGGTAGTCGTCGTCGGTTCCGGAGTAGACGAGGGCGGGCAGCGTCATGTTCACGATGTCCTCGTCCGGCGCCCCCCATTCCAGGTTGGCTATCTGTTGGGCGGCGTAGGCGTCCTTATCGTTCGACAGCAGCCGGGCCCGGCTGTCCTCGGGCAAGCGCCCCTGGTCCATCTCCATCGCGGCGACGTAGACGTCCATACCGAGGCGCATGAGCTTCGCGCGGGCTTCCCAGCGGACGCGGTCAATCTCCGGCACGTCTGGCGAGAGCACGGGGTATGCGCCGAGGATCAGGCCGTGGAAGCGGTCGGGCGCGAGCATGCCGACCGCCCAACCGATGCTGGCGCCCATGGAGAATCCCCAGTAGTAGGCCTTGTCCACGCCGAGGTCGTCCAGGACGGCAGTGACATCGGACACCTTCTGCGCCCGGGTGTAGTCCGCAGGCTCCTTCAGTTTCTCGCTCTGGCCGAAGCCGCGCGAGTCTATGAGCACCACCTTGTACTCGTCGCGCAGCTTCTCCGGGTATCCTGCGTCCCGCCAGTCCTTCGTGCTCATGCCCATGCCGTGCACGAATACGATGACGGGTGACTCCACAGGTCCCTCCTCCACCTCGTAATGGATGCTGACGCCGTTGTTGTCGATGAAACGGTCCTGGTATGGCATGTGCTGCTCCTCTGACGTGGTATTGCTAACGTGAGTCTTCGACCATGGCGATGAAATCGCGCACGTGCGGGATTACCACGTCCGGCGATGCCATCGCGGATGCGTGCGTGTATCCCTCCAGCGGCAGGAATTTCGCGTTTGGAGCGAGAGACGCCGAGCGTTTCGTCAGCGCGTGGTTGCGCGGCATGGGGTACTCGTCCTCGGTCCCGGAGTAGACGAGCGCGGGGAGGGTCATGTTGCGGATGTCCTCGTCCGGCGCCCCCCAGCTCAGGTTCGCGATCTGCTGTGCGGCATAGGAGTCCTTGTCGTTCGCCAGTAGCCGCGCCTTCTGTTCCTCCGGCAAGGGGCCCTGGTCCATCTCCATCGCGGCGATGTAGACGTCCATGCCGAGGCGCATCAGCTTTGCGCGGGCCTCCCAGCGGACGCGGTCGATCTCCGGCACCTCCGGCGAGAGCACGGGATATGCGCCCAGGATGAGACCGTGGAAGCGGTCTGGCGCAAGCATGCCCGCTGCCCAGCCTATGCTCGCTCCCATGGAGTAACCCCAGTAGTAGGCCTTGTCGATCCCCAGGTCGTCCAGCACGGCGGTGACATCGGACACCTTCTGCGGGCGTCCATAGTCGACGGGTTCTTTCAGCCTGTCGCTCTTCCCGAACCCCCGCGAGTCCATCAGGACCATCCTGTACTCGTCGCGCAGTTTCTCCGGATAGCCGTTCACTCGCCAGTTGTTGGTGCTGCCGCCCATACCGTGCACGAAGATGATGACGGGCGAGTCCGCGGGCCCTTCCTCCACCTCGTAGTGGATGCTGACGCCGTTGTTGTCCAGGAACCGGTCTTCGTATGCCATGCCGTGCTCCTTCCCTTGATTGAGGTTCTCCGCCTTCCTATCTTCGCCCGCCGTCCGCTTCTATAGTTGCGCCGGTGATGTAGCCCGCCGCGTCGGAGACGAGCCAGAGGACGGTGCCTGCGTGCTCGTCCGGCGTGCCGAGCCGCCCCATGGCGCTGCGGTTCGTCGTGGTGGAGCGGACACTCTCGTGCCACATCGGGCGGTGGGGTGTCTCGATGCCCCCTAGTGCGATTGCGTTGACCCGGACCTCGGGGGCCCACTCGTACGCCATGGACTTGGACATGTTGATGACGCCGGCTTTGGCCGCGCCGTAGGCGGCCTGCCCTGTACCGGGGTTGACACCTGCGCCCGACGCAATGTTAACGATCGCGCCCTTGCCCTGGGCTTTCATGATTGGCTGCACGGCCTTGGAGCACATGAAGGCTGTGAGCACGTTCACTCGGTAGCATTCGATGAAGTCGTGCGGCTCCAATTCCATGAGGGGGCCGGAGCGGAACGTCTCGCCCCAACTGCCGCCGACGACGTTGACGAGCGCGTCGATACGCCCGAACTCGTCCATCGTCTGTGCCACAAGGTTGTCCACTTCGTCCTGGTTTCGGACGTCTGCGGTGACTCCGAGCGTGCGGCTGCCAATGGCGCGGATCTCGTCCACGACGGGGTATACCGGAGCGTGGGGCCGCTCCCTGCCCACCGTAACCTGCTCCGGCTCCCGCGCCGCGATGACGACATTCGCGCCCTGGCGTGCAAGTGCAAGCGAGATGGCCTTGCCGAATCCCTGCGAGCCTCCGGTGACGATGGCCACGCGGTCTGTCATGTCGAAACTGGGCATGGTGCCTCCTCCTCTCAGTGCGGGTGGATGATACATCTCCATCGAGAGTGGGATTATCGTGATAAAGTCTACGCGATGAGCGACGCGGACGAAGCTGCGGTTCTCGCCGCCAACAAGGCGTTCTATGATGCGTTCAGTACACTGGACATCCGCCGCATGGAGGAGGTCTGGTCACGCGAGGACGTGGTCACGTGCGTCCATCCCGGATGGCCTGCGCTCGACGGCTGGGCCAGGGTGATGGATAGCTGGGAGCGGATATTCGATGGCGCGGCCATGATGACGTTCACGATTACCGGAGCGGAGGCGACGGTCGGGGGTGGGATTGCATGGGTCACGTGCACCGAGAATTTGACGTCAGTGGCCGGGGGCCGCGTGATGGACGCGCAGGTCGAAGCGACGAACGTCTTTTGCAGCAGGGGCGGGCAGTGGCTGTTGGTGCACCACCACGGTTCGCCGGTCCTCGGCGGGTAGACGGCGGACGCATTTGACCGGAGCACACTCGGAGTGGCAATCTTCCGTAGACAAGAAGAACTGTTAGAGCAGCCATGGAGGTGAAGCGATGTTGACCGTAGAACAGAACGACCGTTTGACGCTGGTCGGGCCTGGGACGCCCATGGGAGAACTGATGCGGCGCTACTGGCAGCCCATCGCCGGAGTGTCGGAACTCAATGAGAACCCCACGAAGGCGATCCGCCTGCTGGGCGAAGACCTTGTGCTGTACAAGGACGAGGGCGGGACCTTCGGTCTCATCGACGCGTCGTGCGCCCATCGCCGGGTTAACATGCTCTGGGGAATCCCCGAACCGAAGGGACTCCGCTGCTCCTATCACGGTTGGCTCTACGACGAGACCGGCCAGTGCCTGGAGATGCCCGCCGAACCCGCGGACTCCACCTTCCCCAGCCGCGTGCAGTTGAAGGCGTACCCGGTGGAGACACTTGGCGGCCTCGTATTCGCGTACCTCGGCCCCCAGCCTGCCCCGCTGCTGCCGCACTACTACCCGTTTGTGGAAGAGGGCAGAGTCCGGAGCATCGGCTGGACGATCGTCACCTGCAACTGGCTCCAGATCATGGAGAACTCGCTGGACCCCATCCACGCGGAGTATCTCCACGGCTACTTCTCCAAGTACGCCCTCCAGCGGGTAGGGCTGCTCAAGCACCGCGGCGACATCTATGGCAAGCGCCCGCCCGAAGAGAACGAGGACTTCGGTCCGTATTGGCGGAAGGCAGGACGCACCATGCGGCACATCTCTGCATCCACCAGCAGGTTCGAGCACGGCGTCCTCAAGCACCGCTGGTTGGAAGGAGAGGAGAAGGAAGAGTCCATCGGCTGGCGCTACGGGCATCCGATACTCTTCCCGAACCTCGAGTCCGGGACCGGCGGGCACGACTTCCAGATCCGGGTGCCCATGGACGACACGCACACCTACTACGTCTACTACCAGTCTCACTGGCCGCGGGAAGGGGAGAACCCGAACCAGCGGGAGGACGAGATTCCCGTCTACCACGTGCCGATCGCGGGAGTGGACGAGTGGGGGCAGCCCATTTGGGAGCAGCTGGACAACAACAGCGGCCAGGACCACTTCGCATGGACGTCGCAGGGCCCGCGCACGCGCCGATACCTGGAGAAACTGGGACAGTCCGACATCGGCATCATCCTCTTCCGCCGCATGCTCCTGGAGCAGATGCAGATCCTGGAGGACGGCGGCGAGCCGATGAACGTGGTCCGTGACCCCC
>JAPOOH010000606.1 GCA_026713505.1 Chloroflexota bacterium
AAATCCGCGATCTTGCGGTCGAAACGGATAGTTCTCGCCCAAATGCCACTTTCCGAACATTGCTGTTCGATAACCGGCGTCCCGGGCCAAGTCGGCAAGCGTAACTTCGTCGCGGTACAGCAGCGAGCGCCCCATGATGGTATGCCATGTGCCTACGCGATTCGTATCGCGCCCGGTCAGCAATGCGCCATGCGTAGGCGAGCAGGTGGGACTGACATGGAAGTTCGTCAACCGTACGGCGTCGCCGTAGAAGCGATCAATGTTGGGAGTGCGAAGAATCGCGTCGCCATGACATCCGAGATCGCCGTAGCCTTGGTCGTCCGTCATCAGCAAGATGACATTCGGCATGGCGGGGGCGGGACGCGACCCGAACATTGCGACTAGCGCGATCAAGGCCCCGGTTGCGAGAAATATGCGACCAAGCTTGGCCGACACTGGCAATGTCGAGCGCGTGGTCACGACCTAGGGGCTGGGCGACTCGCGGCTTAGCTGGCGGGCTAAGCCCCATCCGGCAGGAGTTCGCACCGGCGTCAGAGTGCCATCCGCAGAATCGGTCATCGCTGAACATCATACGCGCTGGGCGACTTGACACCGCCCAATCGCCCCGATGCTGGAGCAAGCTCGCGCTGGCCAGTCAACGGGCCGTGATAAGTACTCGAGAAAGCACCTCAAGAAGCCATCGCCGAACGGTCGCTATGTGTTCTTTCAAGACAAACCGGCACGCCCTCACCACGCCGGCCGGGCTGCCCTGAGTCTTGGATAGATCCAATGTGCCGCCGACACCAACCAAACCCAGCAGTGGGGTGCGCGATTCGCGGACTGTGCTACCTACCGCTGTCGCACCGGCACGGTGCTCCCTACGCCGGTCCGGCCCGATCCGGTCTCACGTATTTCCCGCAAACTGCCTTCCAAAACGATTACTCCCCGGAAAAAATGCTTAGAATTTCCCGGTCTTGTGATTTCTCGATTACACATGGGCGGTCTCCAGCCCGTCTGGACGATCTCGTTCTGTACCCGTGACTCCCTAGCAGCCCTCGCAGCACGCTCTCATAACGCCAGCCGCGTTGCCTGCGGTTCTGGACAGATCCAATGCGCCGCGAACACCAAGCCCAGCACTGGGGCGCGCGATTCGCACGCGCCTCAGCCAACCGCTGCGTCACAGCCACGGCCGTCCAAGACGCGTCGTACCCGATCCAATCTCGCGTACTTCCCACCAAGCTCCTGCCAAAACGATTACTTCCAGGAAGAACTGATTAGAATTCACCGTTTTCAGGATTTATTGATCCTGATTCCCTAGCTGCCCCATCCTTAGTGGCGGCCCGAAGAAGCGATGGATTCGCCCGAGCCGCTTGGGGCAAGAGTCGCTGGTCACGAATTCTTGTATGTGGCAGGCATTGTGTGCCCGCGGGGAGGCCTGCGGTGAAGCCCAATCGGCCATCTCCTGAGGTTGGAACGGCCGTTCGCGGCTTGGGGAAGCTTGGTAGTGAACCGGCCTGCCCGCTGAGGACTCTTGGC
>JAPOOH010000605.1 GCA_026713505.1 Chloroflexota bacterium
GCGCCTTGCCCACGACGATGTGGTTGACGTTGGCCGAGCGCGCGTAGTCGAGCACGTCGTCGGCGATCCGGCGCCCGCCGGGCAGGGTGACGGCGTCGCCGCCGAGCCGGTCGGCGAGCCGAAGGGCCTCGGCGATCCGGTCGCGCTCCGCCTCGCTCAGGGCCGCCGCCCGCGCGCCCTCGATGGAGAGCGCCGTCCAGGGGGCGTGCAGGCGATCGGCCAGCCGCTTGGCGTAGCGCACCAGGCCGGAGGAGCGGGGATCCTCGTTCACGCAGACCAGCACGCGCTCGCCCGCCGCCCAGGGACCGGCGATGGCGTTGGCCCGCATGTGGCCGAGCAACTCGTCGTCGACCCGGTCGGCGGTGCGCCGGAGCGCCAGCTCGCGGAGCGCCGTCAGGTTACCGCGGGAGAAGTAGTGCTTGAGCGCGCGCTCGGCGTGGGTCGGGACGTAGACCTTACCGTCCTTCAGGCGCTGGATCAGGTCGTCGGGATTGAGGTCCACCACCTCGATGTCATCGGCGCGGTCGAGGACGCCGTCCGGGACCGTCTCGCGCACCCGGATGCGGGTGATCGACGCGACCACGTCGTTGAGGCTCTCGACGTGCTGGATGTTGAGCGTCGTGAGCACGTCGATGCCGGCGTCGAGCAACTCCTCGACGTCCTGGTAGCGCTTCGGGTGGCGCGAGCCCGGGGCGTTGGTGTGCGCGAGCTCGTCGACCAGCGCGAGGGCCGGCCGGCGGGCCAGCAGGGCGTCGAGGTCCATCTCCTGGAGGACGGTGCCGTGATACGGCACCGACCGCCGGGGAATCGTTTCGAACCCGTCGAGGAGGGCCTCCGTCTCGGCCCGGCCGTGCGTCTCGACGACGCCGACCACGACGTCGATCCCCGCCTTGAGGCGCGCCCGGCCGATGGTCAGCATCTCGTAGGTCTTGCCGACGCCGGGGGCGGCCCCGAGGAACACCTTGAGCCGGCCGCGCGTCCGCTCCTCCCGGCGCGCCGCTTCGAGCAGGGCGTCGGGCGAGGGGCGGGTCGGGTCGCGGCCGGTCTCGGGCATGATCCCTCTACTTAGCGCCGTTCAGCGACGGGCGAGATCGTCGACGGCGAGGTTCAGCGCCAGCACGTTGACGCGCGGCTCCCCCAGGATGCCCAGGGTGCGGCCCACGATGCGGGCGGTCACGAGGTCGCGCAGCTTGTCCTGCGGGCTGTTGCGGGCCTTGGCGACGCGGCGAACCTGGAAGTAGGCGGCCTCGGGCGAGATGTCCGGGTCGAGGCCGGACCCGCTGGTCGTCACGAGATCGACGGGCACCGGGGCGCCCGGATTCTCGGCCTTCAAGGCCTCGACATCGGCCTTCACCCGCTCGGCCAACGCCGCGCTGGTCGGCCCGAGATTGGAGCCCGAGGAATTGGCCGCGTTGTAGGGCGCCGGCACCGTCTTCGAGGCGTCGGCGGGGTCCGGCGCCGTGGTCGCCGAAGGCCGGCCGTGGAAGTAGCCGGCACCGGTGAAGTTCTGGCCGATCAGGCTGGAGCCGATGACCGTGCCGTCGCGCTCGATCAGGCTGCCGGCGGCCTTGGCGGGGAAGATGGCGCCGGCGAGGCCGGTCATCGCGAGGGGATAGGCGAGGCCGGTGATCGCCGTCAGGGCGGTGAGCAGGACAAGGGCAGGGCGAAGCTGTTTCAGCATGGCGGGTCTCCGAGGGACCGGTTCAGACGAGGTGGAGGGCGCTGACGGCGAGGTCGATGGCCTTGATGCCCACGAAGGGCACGAGGACGCCCCCGAGGCCGTAGATCAGGAGGTTCCGGCGCAGCAGCGCGGCCGCGCCGACGGCCCGGTAGGTGACACCGCGCAGGGCCAGCGGGATCAGCGCCACGATGATGAGCGCGTTGAAGATGATGGCCGACAGGATCGCGCTCTGCGGCGAGGCCAGGTGCATGACGTTCAGCGCCTGGAGCTGCGGGTAGAGCGTCAGGAACATCGCCGGGATGATGGCGAAGTATTTCGCCACGTCGTTGGCGATGGAGAAGGTCGTCAGCGCGCCGCGGGTCATCAGCAACTGCTTGCCGATGCCGACGATCTCGATGAGCTTCGTCGGGTCGCTGTCGAGATCGACCATGTTGCCAGCCTCGCGGGCC